>CAZKRQ010000018.1:0-12947 GCA_964555125.1 uncultured Oscillospiraceae bacterium | reverse complement strand
TTCGGCGCACTCCTTGCACAGGCCCTTTCCGCACTTTTGACAGGTCGCGACAGCGTCCCTTTCAACATGGTTAAAGCATTTCATGGCGGTAACTCTCTCTCCTTCTGATCTGTTTTCCTCTGCTTCGCGAAGCATTTGAGCCATTTAGCATTATAAAATGCCGTGTCCCATGCGTCAAGAGATGTCCTTATAAAATGAATGTGCTTTTATCGATTCGGGATGATTGAATAAAGCCGGTTGGAGAAAATACGGCGCGGACATAGGAAGCAGCAATGAAAAAACGATCCTTTCACCCGATTTAGTTCAACCATTGGTCGCGTGGCTGTAGAGCCTCTCGGGGACGCTCAGAGAATCAGAGAGAGTCGGGCGGCGCAAAAAAGGCAAGCCGCGCCTGCGCCGCCGCGCGGGAGGGGTAAAGGGTCAGAGAGGGGAACGGCGCGTTTTCAAGCGGCCGGGGCGGCACGGCTCGCACGCGGTCGAGAAGGTCGCCGAGGCTGGCGGCGGCGCGCCGCACACAGCCGTCCGCGCCGATATGGCAGATCGGGAACGGCTCGCCGGGCCCGGTCATGCCGCCGATCGAGGCGTACCAGCCGCCGCGTGCGTCCCGCGCGAAGAGGTCGGCGCGGGGAACCGCGTAAAACGGGGGCCTTTCAACGGGATCATCCTCAAACAGAAGAAAGACGCCGGACCGCTCGAGCGCCTGCACCAACGCGAAGGTTTCGGGTCTGTCCCGATCCTGCGCGGGCGAGAAATAAAGGGTTGTGCCCGCCTGCCGCAGCTCGACGCCCTCGCCGAGAATGTACGAGACGCAGCGGGTCTCCCGCTCCATGTCGCGATATAAAATCCTCCGCATCAAAAATATCCTCCATATTTTGTACAGTTTAACACGACGCGGGCTGCTTTGCAAAGAAATGTATGGGCAGAAAAGAGATTTTTTTGCGCATCATTGCGGCAAAAAAGAAGGTGTGTTATACTGTTGAGAACATTCCGACCGACTGGTCGGTCGGGTTTTTCCCCGGGAGTGATGATATGATAAATCTGAGCGTAAAAAAGCCGTACACCGTCTTTGTGGCGGTGATATTGATCGTTGTGCTCGGCGTCATTTCGTTCACCAATATGACGACCGATCTGCTGCCGAGTATGGAATTCCCCTACATTATGGTCATCACGACCTATCCGGGCGCGAGCCCCGAAAAGGTCGAGGCGGCGGTGACCAAGCCGCTCGAGTCGGTGCTCGGCACGACGAGCGGGCTCAAGAACATCAGCTCGAGCTCGCAGGAAAACGCGAGCATGATTACCCTTGAATTTGAGCAGAGCACCAATATGGACAGCGCGATGATCGAGGTCTCCAACAACATCGATCTCGTTTCGGGGCAGCTGGACGACGCGGTCGGCACGCCGATGTTTCTCTCGATCAGCGCCGATATGCTGCCGGTGATGGTCGCGAGCGTCGATATGGGCGAGGGCGCGGACACGGCGCAGGTCGCCAAATTCGTCGAGGAGACGGTGGTGCCCGCGTTTGAGCGGCTGGACGGCGTCGCGTCGGTCACGGCGATGGGGTTGACCGAGCCGACGCTGAAGGTGACGGTCAATGAAATCAAGATCAACGAGCTCAACGAGCTCGTGAAGGACGATGTCGAGGCGTCGCTCGACGAGGCCTACGACCAGCTGCGCAGCGCCCGCAGCGCGCTCAGCGCCGCGCAGGCGAAGCTGGACAGCTCGGCGGCGGCCTCGCAGGAGCAGATCGCCTCGGCGAGCGCCGACGTGACGAGTATGATCGCGAGCCTCAATTCCCTGTTGGCCGAGAAGACGGTCCTCGAGGCGGACCGGACGGGCTTTGAGGCGGAAAAGACGGCGATGGAGCAGCTCGCGCAGCTGACATCGTCCTACCCGGCGATGATCGGGGCGCTATTGGGAGCCATCGATCCGTCGCTGCATTCCTTCGCCGACATCGCCGACGAGGCGGCGTATACCACCGTCGTGCAGCCGGCGCTCGCGGCGGCGATCGAGACCAACCCGAGCCTTGCGCCGCTCGCCCCGGTGGCGGCGATGACCCTCGAGGAGGCCAAGAGCTTTGAGAGCAAGGTGCTTTCCGCGCCGTCCCGAATCCCGGAAATCGAGACCGAGCTCGTCAATATCGAGACGCGCCTGCAGGTGATCGCGGCGATGGAGCCCTCGGTGAGCGAGGGCCTCGCGCAGGCGGAGCAGGGCTACGCCCAGCTCACCTCCGGCCAGATGACCGCCGCGAACAAGCTCGCCGCCGCGCAGGCGCAGATCCTGCTCGGCCAGAGCAAGATCGACGAGGGCATCGAGGAATTCGAGGCGGCGCGCGAAACCGCGCTCGAGCAGGCCGACCTCAAAAACATCATCACCGAGAGCATGATCAGCGGCATTCTGACCGCCAACAACTTCAGTATGCCCGCGGGCTATCTCGAGGACGAGACGGGCAAATACCTCGTCAAGGTCGGCGACGTCTACCACTCGACCGAGGAGCTGGGCAACACCCTTCTGTTCCACCTCGAGGCGACGGGCGACGTGCGGATTCGGGACGTCGGTGCAGAATACCTCGGACGGGACCTACGCCAAGGTCAACGGCGCGGACGGCATCGTGCTCTCGTTTCAAAAGCAGAGCACCGCGTCGACCGCCGATGTCGCGCACCGCGTCGCCGGCGAAATCGAGGAGCTCGAGGCGCAGACGCAGGGGCTGCGCATCACGCCGCTCATGAATCAGGGCGATTATATTGACATGATCGTCGGCAGCGTGCTCGAAAACCTGCTGTTCGGCGGCGCGCTCGCGATTCTGGTGCTGCTGCTCTTTCTGCGCGACTGGCGGCCGACCGTCGTCATCGCGTGCAGCATCCCCATCAGCCTGATGTTCGCGGTCGTGCTGATGTATTTCAGCAAGATCACCCTCAACATCATCTCGCTCTCCGGCCTGGCGCTGGGCGTCGGTATGCTGGTCGACAACAGCATCGTCGTCATTGAGAATATCTATCGCCTGCGCAACCAGGGCGTGCCCGCCCGCAAAGCTGCCGTCGAGGGCGCGAAGCAGGTCGCGGCTGCCATCGCGGCCTCCACCCTGACGACGATCTGCGTCTTTTTGCCCATCGTGTTCACCGAGGGGCTTTCGCGCCAGCTGTTCACCGATATGGGCCTGACCATCGCGTTCAGCCTTTCCGCGAGCCTGATCGTCGCGCTGACGCTGGTGCCCGCGATGAGCGCGACCATGCTGCGCACGGTCAGCGAAAAGCCGCACGGCCTGTTTGAGCGGTTTGTCGACGGGTATGAAAAGGTTCTGCGCTGGTCGCTGAAGCACAAAAAAGCCGTGCTGCTCGGGGCCGTTGGCCTGCTCGCGCTCGCCGTGTTCGGGGTGAGCGTCATGGGCACCGCGTTTATCCCCGAGATGGATTCCGAGCAGATGAGCGCGACCCTCTCGCTCGGCGAGGAGGACGAGGGCCTCGATCTCTACGCGCTCTCGGACGAGATCGCGGACACGATCCTCGCCATCGACGGGGTCGAATATGTCGGCGCGATGGACGGGGGCGGCGCGATGATGGGCATGAGCGGCGGCTCGGACAGTGTCAGCTACTACATCCTGCTTTCGGAGGAGCAGCGCGCGAGCAACAAGGAGATCGAGCGGGAGATCTACGCCCGCACGGCGGAGCTGGGCGGCGAGCTGTCGGTGCAGAGCTCGACGATGAACATGTCGATGCTCAGCGGCTCGGGGGTCGAGCTGGTGCTCAAGAGCAACGATCTCGACCTGCTTGTGCAGGAATCGGAGCGGATCGCCGATATTCTGCGCACCGTTGAGGGCTTGACCGACGTGCGCACAGGCTATGAGGACACCGACGTCGAGCTGCGCGTCACCGTCGACAAGGACGCGGCGATGCAGTATAGCCTGACCGTCGCGCAGGTCTACGCCGAGATCGCGTCGGCGCTCGTCGAGGAGACCAGCTCGACGACCGTGACGGCCGGGGATACCGATTATCCGGTGATGATCATCCGCCATAACCCGCAGTATCTGACCGCCGGGACGCTCGGGGATTTCAAGATGAAGGTGACCAACGCCGAAAAGGAGGAGGTGGAGATCAGGCTTTCCGAGATCGCGTCGATCACCCGCGAGCAGGCGGTGAATACCGTGCGCCGCGACAATCAGGCGCGCTATAACACCGTGACGGCGGCGGTCGCCGACGGCTATAACATCGGCCTTGTCAGCCGCGAGCTTGCGCGCGCGCTCGAGGGGTATACGCCCCCGGCGGGCTGCACCCTCGTCGAGGAGGGCGAGAACGAGACGATCAACGAGGCGCTCGGGGATCTTGTGCAGATGGTGCTGCTCGCGATCGTGTTCATCTATCTGATCATGGTCGCGCAGTTCCAGAGCCTGCTCTCGCCGTTTATTGTCCTGTTCACCATCCCGCTGGCCTTCACGGGCGGCCTGCTGCTGCTCTGGGTCTGCGGCATGGAGCTCTCGGTCATCTCGATGCTGGGCTTTCTGGTGCTGGCCGGCGTCGTCGTCAACAACGGCATCGTGTTCGTCGACTACACCAACCAGCTGCGCGAGGCGGGCATGGAAAAGAGCGAGGCGCTCATCGAGACGGGCCGCGCGCGGGTGCGCCCGATTGTCATGACCGCGCTGACGACGATTCTCGCGATGAGCACAATGGCGCTGGGCATCGGCAGCGGCGCCGAGATGACCCAGCCGATGGCGGTCGTCACGATCGGCGGCCTGACCTACGCGACGCTGCTGACCCTGATCGTGGTGCCGGTGATCTATGATCTGCTGCACCGCAGGCCTTTAAAGAGATTGACAATAGAGGAGAGTTAAGAGAATGGAAAAGGATGGGTTGCGGTGCGCGGCCGGGCGATTTTCGCCCAAAGAGATTCGTATTTTCGACGGGGTGCTGTCTCTGCTGAGCGGCGGCGCCGACCTGCACAGCCTCAGGGTATCGGATATTGCGGCTGCTGCGGGGGTCGGCAAGGGGACGGTCTATGAGTATTTTAAGAGCAAGGAGGAGATCATCGAGAAAACGGTGGTCTACAAGCTCTCGGTCGAGTTCGCGCACGCGTGCGAGGTGCTGAAGGAGGACCCGCCCTTCTCCAACGCCCTCGACCGGATCCTCGATCTCGCGGCGGAGGTCTTCGACCCCGAAGCGCCGAGCCTGTGGTCGCTGGTTCGCTCGATGATGTCGCAGGGAATGATGCGGGGCTGCGTTTTGCCGGAGGAAGCGCCGAAAAACATCAGATCCCGTGTTTATGGGATATTTGCGGCGCTGCACAGGCTGGGTGTCCGCGACGGCGTGTTGCGCGAGCAGGAGAACGAGGGCTTTGTGCAGTTTGCGTTTCGGGCCGCGTTTTCGGCGTTTGTCGAGCTGCGTGGCGCAGGGCAGGACCTTGGCGAAGGAAAGGAGAACGCGCGCCGGCTGATCGAGCGGGCGCTGGGCTGAGCCTGCGCGGTGAAAATTACCAATAAGGCGCGGGCGAGCGATTTCGATTGACAACCTGATTCCTGGGGAATATAGTTACAAGTAGCAGGAGGCACCGCTGTGCGCAGGTCCTGTACGGGCTTTTGCACGGGTTCCGGCGCCGGCCGCGTGTTTTCGGCGGGGCCGAAGTGAAACGGCGGAGGATGGATCGAAATGGGGCGTCGCCATGGCCTTGACAATCAGAGCTGCGGTGCGCAGCGACATAGGAAAGCTGCGCGCGAATAACGAGGACAGCTTTTATCTGGACGGCATGTATCTGCCGAAGGAGAAGATGGACGGCGGCGGCCTGTTTGAGGCGGACGCCTCGACGGGTTGCGCGCTGTTCGCCGTCTGCGACGGAATGGGCGGCGAGGCGCGGGGCGAGGACGCGTCCTTGACGGTGGTTGCGCGGCTTGACGGGCTGCGCGCGCAGCTCGCCGCCGGGGTGCGGGATGTGCGGGACGAGATCGACAGGGCCGTTGCGGACGCGAACCGCCGGGTTGTTGCGCTGTCGCGCAAAGAGGGGCGCAGCGCCGGAACCACCCTCGTTCTTCTGGCCTTTTACGACGACGAGGCGTTTTGCGCCAGCCTGGGGGACAGCCGGCTGTACCTGCTGCGGGACGGGGCGCTGCGCTGCCTGACCCTTGACCACACCCAGGCCGAGAGCCTTGTCGCCGCAGGCGCGCTGACACAGACGCAGGCGGCGAAGACCAGATACCGGCATGTGCTCACGCGCTATGTCGGCGAGCCAAACGGCGGCCGCCCGGTGCGCCCCGCGCACTGCGAGGATCTCGTGCTGCACTATGGAGATCGCTTTTTGCTTTGCAGCGACGGATTGAGCGACCTGCTGCCCGATGCGGCGATCCAAATCTGTCTGAGCGAAAACAGCGATCCTGCGCGCGCCGCAGACCGGCTGGTTGCCGCGGCGCTCGAGGCCGGGGGACGGGACAATGTCACGGCGCTCGTCGCGCAGGTCGAGACGGAGCCGGAGGCCTTTGCCGGGCTGGGAACGGCGCGATGACGGATATATAGAGAAAATCAGGGCGGAAGCGGCGGGGCCTTTGCGGGCTCCGCCCTGCTTTGTGCGGCAAACAGCCGCGGCGTAAGGGTGATAAACAGAGGTTGAAAGTCCCGCGCAATGGTGGTATATTTTGCTCGTATCGATCCGGCAGGGCGAAGAGGAGCGGGAGGGCTTTTTGTGAAAATCGTGGCTTATGACAAAAAATACAAGAACGAATTTGTTGAGATGAATAAAAGATGGATATCCGAAATGTTTGAGATCGAGCCTGAGGACATCCGCGAGCTCGAAGACATTGAGCCGGCAATCGAACGCGGCGGCAATATATTTTTCGCGCTGGATGAACACGACTGTGTCATGGCGTGCTGCATGATTGCCCCGCGGGCCGACGGCGACTGGGAGATCATGAAATTTGCGGCCAAAGGGATGTACACAGGCACAGGTGCGGGAAATGCCTGCCTGAAAGCGTGCATGGATTACGCGAAGCAAAAGGGAATAAAGAGGGTCATCATTGTCTCAAACAGAAAATGCGTGCAGGCATTGCATTTATATCGAAAGAACGGGTTTGTAGAGATCCCTGTCGACAAGGAGAAATTTCCGTTTGAAAGAGCGGACATTGCTTTTGAACAGTATTTTTAAATCCGCAGGGCGGTTTCGGGATGACGGCGGGCCCGGGGAGAAGACAGAGAGGCGGCTGACGCCGCGGGGGGCGACAGGAAAATTATTTTAAAGCGCGTCCCGGCGAATTAAAAAAGATGAGGGAAATCACAGATGGAGACGATCAACAAACTTCTCGACACGTCGCTCGGCGGGTTTACCGTTGCAAAGCTGCTGTGGGCGGTCGCCGTGCTTATCCTGTGCCTCGCGGCGTCCAGGCTGTTGCTGCGCATTGTGGGCCGCGCCATTGAAAAGCTCAACGTAGAGCGCTCGATGCATACGTTTATCCGTTCCGCGCTCAAGATCGTGCTCTATTTTCTCAGCATCGTGATCGTCCTGGGTGTGCTCGGCGTTCCGGTCACCTCGCTCATTGCGGCGTTCAGCGTGGTCAGCCTCGCGGTCAGCCTCGCCGTGCAGGGGATTCTCGGAAATATCGCGAGCGGTTTGCAGATCCTCACAACCAAGCCGTTCAAAACGGGGGATTTCGTCGAGCTCAACGGGGTCAGCGGCACGGTGGTGGATATAAATCTGGTGCACACCCATCTCACGACGCCGGACAACAAGGTCGTTTTTCTGCCCAACAGCAGCGTGACGGCGGCGCAGATCATCAACTACAGCGCGCTTGAAAAGCGGCGCATCGATATTTTGGTCACGGCGTCCTATGACGCGCCGGTCGAGACGGTCAAGGCGGCGCTGCTGCAGGCGGCGCGCAGCGTCGAGGAGATTTTGGAGGAACCCGCGCCCTTTGCCGGCGTCGAGAGCTATGGGGACAGCGCGATTCAGTATGTGCTGCGCGCCTGGGCCGAGACGCCGCAGTTCATCGAGGCCAGCTTTGCCCTCACCGAGGCGGTCAAGCGCGCGTTTGACGCCAACGGGGTCGAGATGACCTATAATCATCTCAACGTGCACCTGATGCAGAGCTGACCGGCGAAGAGCGGCGCTTTTTCTGCAAAAGGATAGGGGGGAAAGGATTGTCTGCGGCGGTTTGCCGCAGCAAAAAGTGGATTGCGGCAAAAAGCGCCGTGCCGCGCCGTCTTTCGACGGCGAAAGGCGACCTCTTTTGCGCGCGCGCCGGGGTACAATGCTCTTAACAGAGCAGGTAAGAGGAGGCGCACGGTGTGGAGAGGTATGATTTTGCGTTGGAGAAGTGGGAAAAGCTGACGGAGGATGCGCAGGTCCTGCAACAGGAGCTCTCCGCGTTCGCGCTGAGCGCGGGCTATCACTCCGCCAAGCTGGAAAATCCGGCGGTTTCTTTCTGCGCGCTGCGCGAGCTGTTGACCTATGGCACGATGGGTGACTACGCGCTGGATTCCCAGACGCGGGCGCAGATCAGCGGCGTCGCGGCCGCCTCCCGCCGCATGATCGAGGCGATGCAGCGCCGCGAGCTCCCGCAGTCGGAGCTCGCGCTGCAGATCAACACGATGCTCAGCGCGGGCTCCGGCGCGGTGTACGGAATCAAGCCCGGGCTCTCCGCCTCCCTGCGCGAGCTGTTTGAGGAGGTCAACGCCTATAAGGGCCCGCATGTGCTCAAGGCGGGCACCTATCTGCACGGCGCGCTGCTCTTTATGAACCCCTTCGACCGCTTTAACGGGCGGACGGCGCGCATCCTCGCCAACTGCTACCTCGTTGCAAAGGGACATCCGCCCGTCGTGATCTTCTGCTATGACCGAAAGATCTACTGCGAATGCGTCGCCGAATATTTTGAGCGCGAGGAGCTGACCCCCCTCTTTCATTTTATGCAGTATGAGACGGGCTGCACCTGGGCCAACGCGCTGCGGCACGCCCCTGCAGGGGCGCGGATAAGCTGAAAGCAAGCAGGCCTTCCTCCGGGAAATTTTTCTCCGGAGGGATTTTTTGCGCGGAAAAATTGCGTATATGCCCGGTTTGTGTTAAAATCAAATACATCGGCGGCTTGCCGCCGCCGGGGACACACGACCCACCGCGCTTTTGCGCAACGGAGAAATACAACGCGCATGAATCAGAAAAAGAACCGAAAAACAATTCGCGCCCTGCTCGTGCTGGCGGTTTTTGCCGCCGTGCTGACGCTGAGCGTCGTGCTGCTGGTCAGGGTTTTCTCGCGTCCCAACGGGGGCACGCAGCCGCCGCAGGCGGACGACGCCGGGACGCAGCCGCCCGCCCTGACGGGGAACACCGTTACATATGGAACCCACGAGCTGCCCGAGCTGGGCCTTGTCGAGCGCAACGGCTATGACCCCGCGCTGTTTCGCTGGGAGGACGGCAGGCTGTATTATGACGACCCCGAGACACCCACATGGTTTGGCATCGACGTTTCCGCCCACCGCGAGGAGCTGGACTGGCAGGCGATTCGGGCGGCGGGCGTCGATTTCGCGATGCTGCGGGTCGGCTGGCGCGGCAACACGGAGGGCGTCATCCACCTCGACGATTATTTTGAGCAGAATTATGTGGCCGCCAAAGCCGCGGGCCTGCATGTCGGGGTGTATTTTTATTCGCAGGCCGTCTCGCGCGAGGAGGCGGTCGCGGAGGCGCAGGCCGTGCTCGACTGGCTGGACGGGCGGGAGCTGGAATATCCCGTCGCGTATGATTGGGAATATGTCTCGAGCGAGGCGCGCACGGCCAACGTGGACGGCGAGACGCTCGACGCGTGCGCCAACGCGTTCTGCGAGACAATCGCCGCGGGCGGCTATTATCCGGTCGTCTACTTTTATCAGGACATCGCGTATCTGAAATACAACCTGAACGAAATCGGCAGATGGGATTTCTGGCTCGCGGAATACAACGAGACGCCGTCCTTCCACTATCATTTCCAGATGCTGCAATACACCTCGTCGGGCCGTTTGCAGGGCGTTGAGGACGGTCTGGATTTTAATCTGAGCTTTGTTGATTACGCAAAAATCGTGAAAGGATAATCGCTGATGGAAAACAACACACAGGAACAGACACAGGCAAAGGCCGTCGAGCCGCAGGAGGAAGAGCTCGAGCCGGCCCCGCAGGAAGAAGCCGGGCCCGCGGAGGAAAAGACCGCCGAAGAAAAAGAAGGAAAAAAGAAGAGAAGACGGGTCGCGTGGGGCGCGCTGCTCGTCAACATCGCGATTCTCGTCGCGCTGATGCTGGGGGGAATGCTGCTGGTGCAGCCCCCGACGTCGGGCATGCTGATCGGCGCGGCGGTCTATTTCGTGCTGTCGACGGTGCTCAAAACGATTTTCCTGCGCTATCAGCGCAAGGGCATGAAGCTCGCGCAGGCGCGCAAGTTCACAGAGGCCGAGGCCGCGTTTTCCGGCAGCTTCGACTATTTCAAGCAGCATCCGGCGATCGATAAATACCGCGCCATAACCATGCTTGACTACAGCAACATCAGCTACGGCGAGATATCTCTTGTCAACGCCGGCGCCTGCTGCGCCATGCGCGGGGATTACGACGCCGCGAAGGGCTGGTATCGCCGGGCGATGGAGGAGTATCCCGACGGATTCTCGGGCGAGGTCGCGCTCGAAAAGCTGGAAGCGAGCCTTCAAAAAGAGGCGGAGGAAAGGGCGCGGGCCGCAGCGCTGAGCGACGGGCAGGGGCCTGTCGCCGGCAGCCGCAAGGGCGGATTTTCCAAATACGACGAATAGACCGGCCGCGAAGGCCATGCGGCCTCATAAAGGCCCTTGCGCAGCGCGATAGAGCGGGAAAGGCTTCGGCTGCGTTGCGCTCCCTGTTCTGAAGCCGCGCCGGGCAGAAAGCGCCGCCCAAAAGAAGAAACGCAGGAAACCCGGCATCGGGTTTCCAAAGGGGCGCGCCCCTTTGGCCGCCGTGCGGGGGCGGAACCCCGCGGCTTTCGCGCAGGGAGACCGGGGCCGATGCGGGAGAAAGCGATGCACTATAAGGACGCAAAAGCGCTGTTGTCTGCGCAAAACGGCATGAATCTCTATCGCGGCTGCACGCACGGCTGCATCTATTGCGATTCGCGCAGCGCCTGTTACGCGATGGATCACGATTTTGAGGATGTGGAGGTCAAGCGCAACGCGCCCGCGCTGCTTGAGGCGGCGCTGAGAAAAAAACGCCGGCGCTGTATGATCGGTACCGGCGCGATGAGCGATCCCTATCAGCCGTTGGAGGAGACCGAGCAGCTGACCCGCAGGAGCCTCGCGCTGGTCGAGAGGTACGGCTTCGGCTTTACCCTGCTCACGAAATCCGATCGCGTGCTGCGCGACCTCGAGCTGCTGCGCGCGATCAACGAGGGGTCCAAATGCGTGGTGCAGATGACACTGACCACCTTTGACGAATCGCTCTGCCGGATTGTGGAGCCCAACGTCTGCACGACCCGGCGGCGAATCGACGCGCTCTGCCGCCTGCGCGAGGCGGGCATACCGACCGTCGTGTGGCTCTGCCCGATCCTGCCCTTTCTCAACGACACGCAGGAGAATCTGCAACGGCTGCTCGACGCCTGTTTTGACGCGGGCGTGCGGGGCATTCTCTGCTTTGGGATGGGGGTCACCCTGCGGCAGGGGAACCGGGATTACTTTTATCGCGCGCTCGACCGGCATTTTCCCGGCCTCTCCGAGCGCTACCGCCGCGCCTTCGGCGACAGCTATGTCTGCCCGAGCCCGCGGCAGGCCGCTCTCATGCGCCGGTTTGAGGATGCCTGCGCGGCGCGCGGCGTGCTGCACGACCAGAAAGAGATCTTCGCCTATCTGCACGAGTTTGAGGACCGTCGGGCGGGCGAACAGATCAGCTTTTTTGAGGAGGAAGGATGGAAGACCTGACACAATTGCCCAACATCGGCCCCGATACCGAGCGGGAGCTGAAAGACGCCGGTATTTGCGACGCGCAGACGCTGCGCGCGGTCGGCAGCCGCGAGGCCTGGCTGCGCATTCGCAGGAAGGATCCCGGCGCATGCCTGCACCGGCTGCTGGCGCTGGAGGGCGCGGTGCGCGGTGTGCGCAAAAGCGCCTTGCCCGACGGGGTCAAGGAAGAGCTGCGGGCGTTTTATAAAGAGCAGGGTAAAGAGCGCGTTTGACAAGGCGGTGGCGGGATCAGGAAGCGAAGAATCTGCCGGGCCCGCACCGCGCAGAAGGCGCGGATACAGGGCCGAAAACCACAGTGTGTCTGGCCCAAGGATTGAAAAAGCAGTCGCCTAGGCGGCTGCTTTTTGTTTGCCCTGCGAGAGTAAATAAGACGCGGGACTTTAACCCCCCGCCCCATAAAAACCAAACGGCGGGATACCGGGCGAGAGAGGGGCGGCCGCGGAAGCAGCCCCCTTTCGGGCGGCACGGTCTCACGCTTCGGCCGGGGCGCAGGATCGGGGCATAGGGCTTTCGATCGGGAGATGGTAGACCCTGCACATATCGATCGAGGCGTGATAGAGCATCTCTAAAATCGCCGTGATGTCCTTGCAGAAGCCGGAGGAGTCCCGCCTGCGCAGGCATTCCAGCGCGTCAAAGACATGGGGCAGCGCGGTCTCCTGCGCGTTGCGGAACAGCTCGGCGGCGAATTTGCGCCGGTGACAGCTGAGAAAGATGCAGGTGTTGAACTGTCGCAAAATCTGCTGCGTCAGGGCATAGGGACAATCCTGAATCGCCACGTCGAGCAGAATGCCGACATAGCTGTAAAACTCCTTGTTTGGCGAGGAGAGAAGGCGGTGGATGCGCCGGTCCGCCGTTTCGATCTGTTGGTCGGTCAGCGAGAGAAACCCGTGAGAGCAGATAAAGGTCGTGTTGAGAAGGATGAGCTGCAGGGCGTTGAAATAACGGGTGTATTCCGCGAGGTCGCCGGTAGACGGCGCGCTGTGGTCGTCGAGAGAGAGGAAGGTGACGACGGTGCCGATGCCGTTGAGCGTTTTGACGATTCCC
>CAZKRQ010000017.1:0-13077 GCA_964555125.1 uncultured Oscillospiraceae bacterium | reverse complement strand
ATTATATCAAGGAGCTTACAAATGACAGTTGAGGAAGTCTTGAAAATGACAGAGCCGGCCGAAATATTTGAGGCTATTAAACATCACCCCGAAACCAATGTTCAGGAGACCAGGGATCACCTAGCAAAGATTCGCCATGAACGTTTTAAAACCGATATCATTGAGTGCTTTGGTTCATTTGATCCTGATGCACATTATGATTTCGGTCGAATAAAAGACTAACCTATCCCCAATAACCCAAGAGCCACCGCGAGCGCGGGGGCTCTTTTGTTATACAAAAAATCCCGGCCCGCGGGGAAATATCGCGGGATAGCCGGAGCGCGGCCGACACCCGCGCGCTTAAAAGCCAACTGTCGTTTAATTCGGCGAAGAAAGGCAAGCACATGGAATTTCTCAAGGACCTTTTCGGAACACAGGCGCTCACCTTTGAACAGTTCTCGCAGAAGTGCGGCGAAAAAAAGCTCAACCTCGCAAATCTCGCGGACGGCGGATACGTCAGCAAGGAGAAATACGCCGCGCTACAAACGCAGGTCTCGGAGCTCACGGGCCAGCTCAGGACCACGCAGGAGAGCCTCAAGGCCTTCGACGGCGTGGACGTGGGCGAGCTCAAGGGGCAAATCGCAAAGCTGCAAACAGATTTGCAGGCACAGGCCGACGGCTTCGCATTTGACGCGGCGCTCGACGGGGCGATCCGCGACGCGCGGGGCCGGGACGTCAAGGCCATTCGCGGAATGCTCGACCTCGACGCGCTCAGGGGCTCAAAGGACCGCAGCGCGGACATCAAGGCGGCGCTCGAGGGCCTCGCGAAGGAAAAAGAGTGGGCGTTCGAGGCCGCGCAGGAAACCCGGCCGCAGCCCGGCGCGGGCCTCGTCGTCGACACCGGTGGCGAGCACGGCGCGGGCGGAACGGCAACCACCGACGGGGTCGAGGCCGCGTTTGCGGCGCTCAATCCCGATCTCAAAGCATAAAAGGAGATAAGACAAATGGCACATGCAAATCAGGAGCGGTGGGCGAAGCTCGTCGACGCGAAGCTGCGCAACACCCTCGTCACAAAGGACAATCTCATCTTCAACACCCGTTACGAGGGAACACCCACCGCGGGCAAGGTCAAAATCCCCGTGCGGGACACCGAGGTCGAGGTCAAGACCTACGACAAGGCGAACGGCATCGATCCCGCCGCCGGCACGACCACCTATCTCGATCTCAACATCGACACCGACGAGGCGGTCAACGAGCTCATCGACGGCTACGACGCCGCGAGCGTGCCCGACGGCATCGTCGCCGACCGTCTGGACAGCGCGGGCTATTCTCTCGCCCTGTCGATGGACAAAAAGTCCATCGCCGTGCTGGAGAAGGCGGACGGCGCGACCGTCTCGGCCACCAAGACCGCCTGCACCGAATCCACCGCCTACAAGGAGGCGCTCGCCGCCAAGCGGACCCTCAGCCGCAACGGCGTGCCCAACGAGGGCCGCTTTCTCATCGCCGCGCCCGAATACCTCGAGGTGCTCATGCTCGACGAGCACTTCATCAAGCGCGGCGACCTCTCGCAGCAGCTGGTGCAGCAGGGCGTCGTGGGCCGCATCGCGGGCTTCAACGTCTTCGAGAGCAACAACATGGCCTTCGAGGACACCAAGCTCGTCACCGGCAAAAAGACGACCACCGAATTCATCTGCGGACATCCGAACTGGTGCCACCGCGTGCAGGAATGGCAGGTGCCGGTGCATTTGCAGGACCTCGCGGGCTCGGGCACGTATATCGGCGCGAGCGCGGTGCAGGGCCGCAAAATCTACGGTCTCAAGGTCTCCAAGGGCAAGACGCTGTATATCAAGCGGGTCGAGACCGCCGTAAGCAGCAGCTGACAGGGAGGTTTGCGGACGTGATGTATTGCGACTATGACGAATACCGGGCGCTCGGCGGTCAGATGAGCGCTGAGCAATACGCGGTGTGGGGGCGGCGCGCCAGCCGCAAGATCGACGCGCTGACCCTCGGCCGGGCCGACGCGCGCGCAAAAGACCTGCACGACGACCTGGCCGACGCCTGCGCGCAGATCGCAGATCTTCTGCTGCGCGCGCAGCAAACACTGCTCAACGCCTGCGGCGGCGCGATCGCCTCGGTCACGACCGACGGCTACAGCGAGAGCTACGCGCAGGACGCCTCCGCCCGCCGGACCGAACAGGCCTGCGCCCAACTGCTTGCCAACGCACTCGGCGACGACCCATATGGCTTACTGCAAAGGTGGGTCTGCCCATGCTGCTAGCCAACCGAACGGTGACTCTGTATCACAAGGCGGGGCGGGACCGGCAGACCAAGACTGACATATGGGAGCGCGCGATGCTGCAAGGCGCGTCGTGGTTCGCGCGGCGGGTTTCCTCGGTTTCAGACAAGGGGCTGTTGTCCGCGAATCTCTACACCGTCCGCATACAGACCACGCAGGAGCTCGCGGCCGCGCCGGGCGACCTTTTATTCCTCGGCGAGCAGAGCGCGGCGTCGCCCCGAGAGGTCGCGGAGGATGTGCCGCGCTGCACCGTGCTCGGCGTCACCGACAACAGGCGCGGCGCGCCGCACCTGTGGCACTGGAAACTGGAGGGAAGCTGATGAACGGGAGATTCAGGATCAAAACCCCTCGCGGGCAACTCGTGCAAACCGCAGCCGGGGTCTTTTCGCTCGAATGGGCGCCCGGCTTTGAACCGAACCGTCAGCGGGCATTTAACACCGCGCAGGAATATGTCGACGGCGAAGTGCTGCGTCGCTGCGAGCCCTATCTCCCGTTTCGTGACGGCCTCCTGCGGGACAGCGGCCTTCTCGCGACCGAAATCGGCAGCGGCGAGGTACAGTATGCGACGCCCTACGCCGCGCGGCTCTACTATCACCCGGAATACAATTTTAGCAAAGCGAAAAATGAGCAGGCGGGCGGTGAATGGTTCGAGCACATGAAGCAGGCCGACAACGGCGATATTCTGCGCGGCGCCGCCCAGCTGCTCGGCGCAAAGCCGGAGGCATGAGCATGGACACGATTTTAGACGCGCTGCACACCTGGCTCGAGACCTGCCCCGCCTTTGACGGCGAGGGGCTGTATGTGGATTTCATGCCCGACACGGGCGTGCATTTCGCCCTCGATTCCGCGCCTACCCAGCCGGTCGTCAAGCGGTACACCGACGGCAGCAGCGTCCGTCAGTTCCGCTTTGACCTGCGTTTACAGGACGCCTATGACGGAGAGGTCTTGCAGGCCATCGCGAACAGCGGGCTATTCGAGCAGGTCGCCGACTGGATGGACGCGCAGACGCGCGCGCGGCGGCTCCCCGCCCTGCCCGCAGGCAAAACGGCGCAGAGCGTCACCGCGCTGACGACCGGCTATCTCTATCAGCCGCATGAAAATTTCGGTCGCTGGATGATCCAGTGCCGGATGACCTATTTACAGGACGCTTGAAAGGAGCATTTTTATGACTGACACCAAAGGCACGCCCGTCTATCGCTATGAGGTCGCGGATTATCTGAATCTCGCCGCGGCCGGGGCGACCACGCCCGACTACAAGCTGCTCAACGTAATGGAGACGGTGGACGAAAACCCCAACGCGCAGACCAGCGAAAAGCACTACACCGCCGACAAATCGGCGACCACCCTGACGACCGGCTACAAGACACAATTCCCCATCACCGGCGACATGTACGCCGAAAACGCCGTCATGGAATGGCTGCGGGACATCGGCGAGGAGCAGAAGCTCGGCGTAGAATCCGACCTTGTGCGGGTTCGCCTGTACGAGCCCATTCAGGGCAAGGACAACACCTTTTACGCGCGGCGCTTTCGCGTCTCGCCCGAAATCTCGAGCGTGTCGGGTGCGGGCGGCGAGATTCTGTCCATCTCCGGCAACCTGAACACCATCGGCGACGTGGTGATCGGCGAATTCAACACCGAGACCCGCGTCTTCCAGTCTCTGGCCGAGATCGCCGCCAATACGATCCAGAGCGCGTAAGGGGTGAAGACGATGAGCAACAAGCTGAAGATCAGCGGCGTCGTGCTGGATTTCGACGTCCTCGACGCCGACACCCTCGAGCGCAGCGAGGCGGCGATGCAGACCGTGCTGGACAAGATCGCCCAAATACCCGCCGAGATGCCGGAGCCGGACAAGATACGGCGCCTGTGCGGAGCCGTAAAAAACTGCTTCGACGAGATATTCGGCGCGGGCACGGCGGAGAAGCTGTTCGGCGCGGCGAACAATCTCAACCTGTGTGTGACGGCGTTCGAGCAGCTCGCGCAGAGCAAGCGCGCGCAGGAGGCGGCCTGGGCAAAGCGCATGGACAGATCGGCCGCAAGTCTCGCGGCCACATCTGAATGAATCTGTTAACTCAACACGCGCCCCGTGAGGTCGAGATCGCGGGCGTTCGCTGGCCGATCCGCACCGACTTTCGCGTGTCCATCCGGCTCGAACAGCGCATCGCGCACCGCGCCATGACCGACGGCGAGCTCATCGACGCCGCGCTGGCGCTATATTACGAGAAAGAGCCGCCCGACCGGCGCGCGGCGGCAAACGCGGCGCTGTGGTTCTACCGCTGCGGCGAGGAACGGGACGCGGCTCGCGCGGCCGCCCCCGGCCATGCAGCACGGGTCTATGACTGGGAACAGGATGCCGGGCCGATTTACGCGGCGTTTCTCGCCGATTACGGCATCGACCTCGAGGCGGTGGAATATCTGCACTGGTGGAAGTTCCGCGCCCTGTTCGCCGCTCTGCGCCCGGACAACGCCATCTGCCGGATCATGGAATACCGAAGCGCGGACCTCGGCGAGCTCAAGGGCAAGCAGCGCAAGCACTATGAGCGGATGCAGCGGATCTACGCGCTGCGGCCCTCAAAAGAAGCGCGGCAGAGAAGAAGTGCAATTGCTCAGGCGCTACAGGCCGGCGGGAGGCTCTCTCTATGACCCGGCCCCTTTGCCTGCGCTGCCCCTGCTGCGCGACACCGACACGGCCCGGCCAGCTGCTGATGAAGGCCGAGCTCGTGCGCGGCGAGATCAAATGCCCGCGATGCGGGTCTGTGTTAAAGATCGAGTATACCGGCGGAGGAAGTAGCCGCATTTCCGTCCTGAAGCGGAAGTAGCGAGCAGTACCTGCCTTTTTTCCGAAAGGGCGGGTGTTTTTTGTGTCCTACGACGGCATTTTAAAATTCAAGACCGCGATCGACGGCGAGGGCTTTGACAGCGGCATCCAGCGGATTACCAAGGCGGCCAAGACCGCGCTCACCTCGATCGCCGCCGCATTTTCGGCCAAGGCGCTGATCGAATCGGTCGTGCGGTTCGGCAGCGAGGCCGAGAGCATCATGGCGAAGGTCTCGACCCTCGTCGAGGGCACAGCGTCGGAGTGCAGCGCCGCGCTCGAGAAGATCAGCGGCAGCATCCTCGAGACCTCCAGCGCGACCGGGCAGGCCGCCGCCTCCCTTGCCGAGGCGGCCTATCAGGCGCTCTCCGCAAGCGTGCCCGCCGAAAAGACCGGCCAATTCGTCGACACCGCCGCCAAGCTCGCGACCGGCGGCTTCACCTCGACGGCGAGCGCGGTCGATCTGCTGACGACCGCCATCAACGCCTACGGCCTCGACGCCGCCGACGCGCAGAGGATTTCGGACAGCTTTATCGCGACCCAGAACAAGGGCAAGACGACGGTCAACGAGATCGCCGCCTCGCTCGGCCGCGTGGCTCCGTCCGCGGCGGCGTTCTCGGTCTCGCTGTACGACACCGAGGCGGCGCTCGCCCAGATGACCAAGGGCGGCATTGCGACCGCCGAGAGCGCGACCTATCTCAAGGGGATGCTCAACGAGCTGGGCAAGGACAGCAGCAGGGTCTCCAAAATCCTCGCCGAACAGACCGGCCAGAGCTTCACCGGGCTGATGGCCTCCGGCCGGTCGCTCGGCGAGGTGCTCGACATTCTCTTCGAGAGCACAAACCGGGACGCGACCGCGTTCGCCAACCTGTGGAGCAGCCAGGAGGCGGGCACCGGCGCGCTTTCCATCGTCAATCAGGGCACAAAGGATTATGCCGCGACCCTCGACGCGATCACAGGCAGCGCGGGCGCGACCGAAAGTGCCTACGGCAAAATGATGGACACCTTCGAGGCGAAGAAGAACGTGTTCGTCGAGAGCGCGAAAAACGTCTCGATCGCCGCCTATGACCTCATTGAGGAGCCGCTTAAGAGCGCCGCCGACAAAGGCATCGAGGTCGTGCAGAAGCTGGCGAGGTACGTCCAGCAGAACGGCGACAAAATCCTGAAGACTGGCAAGCTGCTGCTCACGGCGGTGACGTCGCTGACCGCCGCCATGCTGGCCTTTAAAGCCTCGCTCGCAATCGCGAAGACGATCTCGGCCGTCACGGGCACGATCAAAACAGCGACGGCGGTTGTGGGACTGTATGCAGCGGGGGCGAAAGCCGCTACGGTAAATCAGCTTTCGATGAGCGCCTCTTCCAAAGCGCTCGGCACCGTCATGGCGCTGGCGAGCGGCAAGATCAAGCTCGCGACCGCAGCGCAGGCGCTCTTTAACGGCACGCTGCTCGCGAATCCCGTTGTGCTCGTCACCGCGGCCGTCGCGGCGCTGGCTGCGGGCCTCGTCATATTGATCAAGGCGCAAAAAGACGAAATCAGCGTCGCACAGCGGGAGCTTGAGAAATTCAATGAGCGCCATGAGGCGACCACGCAGCTCATTGAAGATCAAAAGGAGCTTGCGGCGGCCTGCGATGAGCGCGCTGCGGCCGATCTCGTGCAGCTTGACAACACCGAGCGGCTCGCAAAAGAATTGTCTTACCTCGTTGACGAAAACGGGAACGTCGCGGAAAGCGACCGTATCCGCGCGCAGTTCATCATGGGCGAGCTCAACGAGGCGCTCGGCCTCGAGATGCGCATGACCGACGGCCAGATCGAAAACTATCAGGAGCTCAAAGACGCCGTCAATGACGCGATCGGGGCCAAGCGCGCCGAGATTCTTCTCTCCGCCTATGAGGAAGAATATAAGGCTGCCATCCAAAACCGCGTGGACGCGCAGCGGCAGGCCGCCTCCGAGCAGATCGCCCTTGCGCAGACCGAGAGCGAGATCGCGAAGCTGCGCGAGCAGCACGCCAGCGAACTGGCTGCCCTCGAATGGGCTTGGGCGGATCAATCTGAGGAGGCGGCCAATTACCGCAACCGGGTGGTGCAGGAGGCCTGGTTTCAGGAATACGACGCGCTGTGCCGCTCCCTCGAGGAAAAGCAGGCCGCCTATGACGAGAGCGAGGCGCTTGTCGGCAGCTATTACGAGACCATCGCAAACTATGAGGCCGCGCAGATCGCCATGGCGGAGGGCGACACGGCAAAGGTCGGTGAGCTGCTCGCGCGGATGGGCGACGCCTTTATAACCGCGAAGGAAGTCGCGTCCAAATCCGCCGAGGAGCAGAAGCAGATTCTCGGGCAGCAGTATGCCGAGTGTTTGGTCGCGCTGGACAAGTATGTGCAGGATTACGCCGCGGGGGTAGAGGGTTGCAGCGCCGCAGGGCTTGAAGAGTGGCAAAAGTACGCCGAGGACGCCCGCATCGAGGCCGAACAGGCCGGCGTCAACATCGTCGACGGGCAGATCACCGGCATCGACGGCAAGCAGATTGACCTGACCAATACGCTGCAAAGCCTCTGTGACACGTCGGTCGAGCTCTGCAAAAGCAGCAAGCCGGAGTTCCAGTCGGCAGGCGCGGACATGGGACAAGGACTCGTCGACGGCGTGATTTTAAAATCCTCCGCTCTGGCCGAGGCCACCCGGCAAGCCGTGCGCGACGCGATCAGGGCGGCGCGCGCCGAAGCGGACAGCCACAGCCCGTCGCGCAAGATGATCGCACTTGGCGAGGATCTGGGTGAGGGTGGCGAAATCGGCATCCGCAACAAAATCCCCGACATGATCGCCGCCTCGAAAGATTACACGGAATCCTCCATTCAAACGGTCGCCGCCGGGTTTCGCGCGGCGGTCTTTGCCTCGCAGAGCGGTGCGGCGGTCTCGGTGGCGGCGGCCTCCCGTACCGTGCCCGGCGGCCGAGACGAGCCCGCCGCGCCCGCCACCGTCGACGCGCGGCAATATATCACCTTCGAGCAGCCCATGCAGGCGCCGGACGAGGTGTCCCGCGCGGTGCGCGACGCAAACAGATTTGGATTGGCAGGTGCAAGACATTGATGGAAGCAGAAAAAGCGGCGCTGACCCTGACACGGGACGATGGCCGTACCCTTACGGTCTGCGGCACGGCGTCCGATACCGGGTGGAGCCTGAGCGCCATTGCGGGGCTGGATGCCCCGTCCTTTCAGCTCTATACGCAGGACAACGCCGTCGGGGACGGGCGGACCGTCACCGCAAAGCGGGTCGTCAGCCGGGAGATCAGCTTCACCGCCTCCTGCCGCAATCCCGCGCTCACCGACGTCCGCCGCCGGGAGGCGGTTTCCTTCTTCTCCCCCAAACACAGCTATAAAATTGTCGCGACCTATCTGAATGTACAGCGATGGGTTCCGGGCGAGATCGACGCCTTTTCCTGTCCGACCGACAACATATACGCGCCCGTCGAGATCACAGCGCGATTCCTCTGCCCCGACCCGTATTTTCGCAGCATGGACGAATTCGGGCGGGACATAGCGTCGTTGCAGCCCCGGTTCGGCTTTCCCTACATCGACCACCCGGCCAAAGGCTTCGTCGCCGCGGCGTACAACTTCGCGCGCACGGTGAACATCGACAACGACGGCGATGTCGACACCTTCGCAACGGCGATTTTTGAGGCGACCGGCGAGGTCGAGAATCCCGAGCTCATTATCGGCGACTCTTACGTGCGCGTTCTCGACACGATGGCCGCGCGGGACGTCGTCACCATCGACCTCGCGCAGGCGCGCGTTTACAAAAACGGCGCGAATATCCTCGCGCGGGTCGACCGCACCAGCTCCTTTACCGGGATGCGGTTCGCGCCCGGCGTCAACACCGTCAAATACGCGGCGAAGGTCGGCGAGAACGTGCTGCGCGTGACCCTCTACTACAACAAACTCTATCTCGGGATGTGAAACCTTATGGAGCTTTTGGCGCTTGACCGGGACTTTGCGCCGGTCGCCTATCTGCGCTATTTCAACCTGCAATGGACCCGCCGCTATTACGAGTGCGGCGAATTCTCGGTGCAGCTGCGCGCGGCCGATTACCGGCCGGAGATGGCCTATATTTACGCCCGCGCCCGGCCCGAGACCGGGATCGTCCAGAAGGTCGAGTATACCTCCGGCCTCAAGGGCGAGTTTGTGCAGCTCAGCGGCTTTTTCCTCGAATCCATGCTCAACGACAAGATCGTCTACCCCACCTTTTACGGGCGGGGCAATCTGGAGCTCGCGACGCGCGAGCTGGTCGAAACCTACAAAGAGGATCTGCCTTTAATGCGGCTCGGGCCGGTCTCTGGCGCCGGCTCCTCCGCGACCTGGCAGGAGACCGGCGGGCAACTGGCCGACGTGCTCTACGAGACGCTGCAAACGCAGGAGCTCTCCTTCCGCTGCCGGTATTCCCTCGAGGACAACGCGGTCTATTTCGAGGTCTGGCAGGGACTCGACCGCACCCAATCCCAGACCGTCAACAACTTTGTTACCTTTTCGCAGACCTTTCGCAATCTCAGCGGCGCGAACATCACGACCGACAGCTCGAACGCGAAAAATTTCGCCATCGTTGCAGGCGGCGGAGAGGGCGCGGATCGCGTCGTCGCCGAGGTCGATCTCAGCGAGGGCGGCTACCGGCGCAAGCTGTTTGTCGACCAGCGCAATCTCTCCTACGATCCTGATAAACAGACGCTCGAGGAATACAAGGAAGAGCTTCGGCAAAAAGGGCGGGAAAAACTGCTCAAGTATGTCAGCAGCTTTAATGCCGATGCCGATGTTGCCGACGGCGCGGGCTTCGCCTATCTGCGGGACTACGATCTCGGCGACAAGTGCGACGTGGTCGTGGACAGCGTCAGGCTCTCCCTCGAGGCGCGGATCATCGCGGTCTATGAGGTCGTCAAACAGGGCCGTCACACCGTCGAGCTCGAGCTCGGCGACAAGATCCTCACCCCCTACGACAAAGCGAGGTTATAACCATGATTTCTTTTCCCTTTACCAGCCAGGTCTCCTACGACGCCGATGGAATGCCGCTTTACGATCGCGCGGCCGACAGCGCCGTGCTGCGCGGCCTCATCAAACGCTATTTCTCTACCGGCGTATTCGGCATACCCGCGACCGGCTTACAGATTACCGCGGGCGAGGGCATGACGGTCACCGTGCTGCCCGGCGCATTCAACATCGAGGGCGTGACCGGCTGGGAGGATTCCAACCGTACCCTTGCGCTCGAGGCGGCGGATGCGCTCGACCGCATCGACCTCGTCGTGCTGCGTCTGGATGACAGCCTGAGCGCGAGAAAGACCGATCTCTATATCGTGAAGGGTGTCGCCTCCGACTCTCCCGCCGCGCCCACGCTGACCCGCAACAGCACCGTATACGAGCTGTGCCTCGCGCAGGTTTTCGTGCCGGCAGGTTCCACCGCAGTCACGACGGCGCGCATCACCGACACTCGGCTCAACACGGAGTTGTGCGGCACGGTCGGCTATGCGCTCGGGGCGTGGTCCGCCGACCCCTACTTTGAACAGATTCAGGCGCTCGTCACCGAGCTCGAGGGGGTCATCGGCGGCGTGCTGGACGGGTCGGAGTACATGCTGAAAACGGAATACGCGGGCAGCGCGGCGGGTGTCGTCAAGGACAGCGACGCGCTCGGCGGCAAGCCCGCGAGCGCCTTCGCGACGATGGCGCAGGGCTTAAGCACCGACGCCATGCCCCTTTCGGGCGGCACCTTCACCGGCAACGCGGTGGCGATCAGCTCGAACCGCGCCGAGGCCTGTTTGCGCAATATCGATGTAGTAGACGCAGCGGGAAATCTTGTGTCCACTAATTCGATTCGCTGTGTGCGAAAGTAGGTGACGCAGTGGCGATTTACGATTTTGATGGAACAACCTATCGAGAAATAGGCAAAAGCTACGATTTCGATGGAACGACCTACCATCAGCACGGCAAGGTTTACGACTTTGACGGGACGACGTATCACTTACTTTATAGCGCAGAAGATCAGTTATATCCCGGCATGACCCCCTCCATATATAACGGTGGCAACGGTACGGTAAGCGGATTTGGCGTTTCACTCTATACGAACCAAACTAATGTTAATTCGGCTGTTCCCTATATTGCTATTAACGCTTCTCTTTATAAGGAGTTGCGAATTACTTGTACATTGACTGCCGAAGGGTTTCTGCCCGCCCATTGCGCGGGCATAACCTTTCACAACTCTCTACAGCTTCCATATTACGCAATTTATTGGGTGCAAGCCGGGACGGCTTACACATTGCGGCAACTGGTTATAGGAGATGCAACGCATTCAGACAAGTACAGTGGAACGGTGGTCTGGAACATCGCACCTTATACAGGTACTTATTACATTTGTGCCATGTGTTATAACAATGTATCTCAATCGTGGGTACTAAGCTCTGCCAATATTTCTAAAATCATAGCAATTCCAGTATAAAAAGGAGGAACATCAATGTTTACAGCGGCATTCGCAAACGGCACGACAATGCCGTACATCAGAGCCGAGGAAACCGAAGAGTACTGGGGCGGCAGCTCCCGGCGCACCTTGACTTTTGAATGCACCGGCGGTTCACAGAATCTCGATACCATCCATGCGCTGCTTTCAGACGAGAGCAACACGTCCACGATCACGATCAACAACGGAGAAACCGATGCGCAGGGAGTTTACAGCGGATATGTCCTACCGCTCGAAATCTCTGTCAAACCCGTGCTTGTAAGTTCGGAAACAGAGGAAGCGGGCGCGCAGTACGAGGACAGGCTTTTTATCAAGCTCGGGAAACGTACATACACCGAAGCTGCGATAAAAGCGCAGTCCGCACAGCTCGAGGCCGCGCTCGCGCAGGCGACCTACACCGCCATGATGTCCAATACGCTTTTGGAGGGTTAAGCCATGTTTGAAATGATTAAAAAATGGTATCTGCTGAATCTCTGGCAGGACAAGCACGTCGAGGACGCGGTCAAAAAAGGCGTCCTGACCCGCAAACAGGCCGACGAGATTCTCGCGGCCAAATGACGGGAGGGCGCATAGATGGAACGACTGTTTGACGTTGTGCTTCCGCTCGTCTCGGCGCTGCTGCCCTCGCTGATCGTGTCGCTGGTGATGGCGGTGATCAACCGGCGGCAGAAGAAGCGGGAGAGAGCCGAGGACGCGCTTGCCGAGGCGAGGCGGGAGGAATCTCTGCTGCATCTCAATTTGCAGATGGCGACCGCCAAGCTCGCCTACGCGACCGCCATGGCGCTCAAGCGCGGCAAAGCCAACGGCGAGGTCGAGGAGGGCGTCGAGGCCTACGAGGAGGCGAAGAGGGCCTACACCGCTTTTCTCAATAAGCAGGCGACCGAACATTTGAACCAGTGAGTTGACAGGCGGCGGGCAAACGGATATAATGACAGATAGAAAGGCGCTGCGGCAAGCGGTTAGCCCGGTTTAGAAACAGTCAAAAGCAATGCTTAAAACCGTCACTTGGCCGAGTGGCGGTTCCTGCTTTTTACAATAATCGTGACTGTGTAAGCCCCGATATGAAATGTAATCCGCATGGCCTCACCCCCTTTCGGGAAGTGTGGCTAACCGCCTGCCGTTGTCGCAGCGCCTGATTCAATATACCATCTTTCGACGAACTTCGCAACACGTGGGGTTCTTTTTTGTTGCAAAAAGGACGGCTATTCGCCGTCCCTTTCCTCTACATACTCCATGATGTCACCGGGTTGGCAGTGCAGATAGGCGCACAGACGGTCGATAGTCCGGGTGTCTATATCACCGACACCGGTTCGCATTTTTTGCCAAGCTGCTTGTGAAATGATGTTGTCTTTGCGAATTGTGTAAGTGGAAATTCCTCGGTCTATGAATAATTTCAGTAGCTTCCTATAAATAATTGGCATTTACTTAACCTCCTAATTAAAGTATACAATCATATATACACGATTTCAAGTGTATATTGTGCACAAAATAGCGCACGAAAGATTG
>CAZKRQ010000016.1:2708-13244 GCA_964555125.1 uncultured Oscillospiraceae bacterium | reverse complement strand
CCTTGAAATCGCGATAGACAGACGCAAACCGAACATAAGCCACGTAGTCGATTTTGCGCAGCTCCTCCATTGCGAGCGTGCCGATTTCGGTCGAACTGACCTCGCGCTCCATCGAATTGAGAACGGCCTGTTCAATATTATCGACCGCCTTATCCAGCTTCTCGGTCGAAACCTGCCGCTTTACACAGGCGCGGACCAGCCCGTTTAGCAGCTTGGAGCGGTCGAACAGCTCGCTCGAGCCGTCTTTTTTCACAACCATGATCGGCTCCGTCTCCACAATCTCATAGGTTGTGAACCGCCGCCCACAATTGAGACATTCGCGGCGGCGGCGAATCTTTCCGTCCTCTGTGGGGCGGGAATCGTTCACCTTAGACTCATGAAAGTTGCAAAACGGACATTTCATAAAAGGCACCCATGGTTGTTATCCGATTGAAGAGGCCCAAAACCCGGCGGCAAAAATCGATGACGAATAGAGCGAGCAGAACACGGCGATCAGACCGCAGACGCCGATAGAAGACAACACGGCATAGCCCGTGACGGCCGAGGTAATCAGCATGGCGGCAAAGAACAAAAGGCCAACCACCGTGAAATCCAGATGAACGGCGCGGCAACACGCGGCGTTCATCGCCTCTTCCGCCGTCTTATGCTCGACCAAAGCGCGGTCCAGCTGGGCAAAGCGGCGGATGTTGAGCAGCAGAGAAAGCGCGAGCGTCGCGAGCAGGGTCGCCGCCAACGCCGGAAAGCTGCCGCTGCGCGTGAACACGAACAGAGAAAACGCGAGCAGCAGGTCGTGCAGGGCCAGCAGGGCGATTTTCCAGCAGACGGCCCCGCCCACCATAATCAGCGCCGCGACCAAGCCGACCACCAGCATCACCGCCATCACGGCGGCCAGCGCGGCCGCCGCCGAAAGGCTATAGGTCGCCTGCGTCACCTCGACAGACAGGCTCTCGACGCCGAGGCTCTCATAACTTTCATGCAGGGCCGCGACAAGCGCCTCGGCGCTGATTTCATAGGTGGCGGGTGTGGAGCGGATGTTGAGCTGGGTGCCGCCGTTCTGATAGTTTGTCGCGAAGGAAACGTCAACCTTGTGGCCGGCGGCCGCGCTGAGCGCGCCGGACATCGCCCGGGTGTCCAGCGCATCGATCTCCGCGTCGGCGGACACCGAAGCGTAGTAGCGGCGCTCGCCCGTAAACTGCGCGCCGTCGCCGACGCCGATTGTCAGCGCGCAGACGAGGCCCGCCACAATCACCAAAGCCGAAAGAACCAGTCCGATCTTTTTCAGATTACGCATCCGTCTTACCTCCAAAACACGCCGCCTTGCGCAGGCCGCTATAGCTGAGGACGGAGTGAAGCATCAATCGGGAGAACAGCACATTAAAGGCGATCGAGATCAGGCAGCCCCAAAACAGGATCGCGCCGAAGGTGCCCGCGCCGGTGAGAAACGAGACGTTGACCCCGTAGGATTCGATGCGCTCGGCGGTGAAGGAATAGAAAAGACCGTGACGCTGAAAACCCATCAGCACCAGCCCAACGATCATTGCGGTGAACTGCATCCGCATCGTGAGGCCCAGATTGCGCTTCAGCCCCTCCTGCACCCCCTTCGCGGCGGAGCGCTCGGCAAGGCTTTGCTTGATTGCGGCGCCGTCCGCAGCCGTGATATACAGGCAGAGCAGCACAAGCACCGTCACCGCGAGGAACGCGGGCATTGTCATCGCCAGGCCGCCCTCCGTCATAAATCCGGTAATCACCGCGAAGGTCAGCCCCATGGTGCCGACCGTGCAGACCGCGCCGACCAGAGCGGTCAGCCGGTAGCGAAACGCAAGATACAGCGCCGCGAGAAGAAACGCGCAGCCGAGCGCAATATAGGCGGCCTGTAGAAGATCGTTCTGCTCGTTGAACATGACGGCGCTGCTCGTGCTCAGCGACATCGGCATCGGGTCACTGTTAAGCACGCACATCAGCTGCGTAAACGTGCTCTCGTCGATGCTATAGGTGTTGAAATCGACCCGGCCGTTCCTGATCGCCTCGTGGATCGAGATCTGGCCGATCATCTGGCCGCCATACCAGAAGCTGATATTCTGAGCGGTCTCGGAGGAGGCGTATTCCTCCGCGAGCTCCTCCGTCGCGGCTTGCAGCGCCTTCGCCGCGTCCGGGTCGAGGTTGAGCGTCAGGCTGTAAATCACAAGACCATATATCGAATTCGTTGTGCTCGTCGCCCGCTTTACGTCGCTCGCGGTAAAGAGGACGCTGTTTTCGGTTTCCTCCAGGCCCTTTCGCGCGACAAAATCGCCCTGCACGCCCAAATTCTGCGCGGCCGACACGGCCTGCGCGGTATAGGGCATGTCCACAACGACGGTGCGGGCGTCGGCGTCGACCGTGACGTCGAACTCCGCGACGTCGAGCTGACGCATTCTCTGCTTGACGGCGTCGCGCGCCGCAAACAGCTGCTCGTCGCTCATCGTTTCGCCGCTGGGCGCAGCCAGCGTCATGCGAACGGTCCTGCCGAGCTCATTGCCGGTTTCCACATCGACGGCGTTCTTGACGACAACAGTCGTTACGTCGCCGTAATAGGTGTTGACGCCGAAGAAGCAAAACGCAAACACAGCGATTGACAGGGCCGCTAAAAGCCAGACAACCGACTTTTTGAATCCATCCATGCGTTTCCTCCGCTAAATTTGTAGTTCTTTTGTAACTTTTTTATTATAGAAGTTATCCGACGGGAAGTCAACCTGTTTCTACCAGACCGTGCTTGCCCGCCCCCCCATTTTCGCGCTTTTACACGGCGCCCGGCGCGCGGGCCGGGGCCCTTACTCCCCCATGCGCCGCTCAAGCGCCGCCATTTTGGTGCACAGGCAGAGCAGCGAGCAGGCCTTGCGCAGCTCCTCCAGCGTGGGATAGCTCGGCGCGATGCGGATCTGGCTGTCCTGCGGGTCCACCCCGTATGGGAACGCGGCGCCGGCCTCGGTCAGCTTTACGCCCGCCTGGGCGCACAGCGAGACGATACGCTTCGCCGTGCCGGGCTGCGCGGTGAAATTGATAAAGTATCCGCCGCGGGGCTTGGTCCAGCTCGCGATGCCGCTGCCGCCCAGCTGCTGCGTCAGGACCTCGTCGACCAGCCTGAATTTGGGCGCGAGGATCGCGGCGTGCTTTTTCATATGTTCGAGAAGCTGCGCACGGTCGCGCAGGAAGCGCGCGTGCAGAAGCTGATTGATCTTGTCAAAGCCGATGGTCTGCACCGAGAGCACCTTTTTGTAGGCCTCCAGATTTTTCTGCCCCGCGGCGACGCAGGAGATACCCGCGCCCGAAAAGGTGATCTTACTTGTGGAGGCGAACACAAAGACGCGGTTGGGATGCCCCGCCCTTTCGCATTCCTCGATGATATCGGGCAGCACGGGCGGCTCGCCCTCGAGGACATGCACGCAGTAGGCGTTGTCATACATGACGGTGAAATCGGGGGCGGCGCAACGCATCGCGGCAAGGCGGCGCACCGTCTGCGCGCTGTAAACAATGCCGCTCGGGTTGGAAAAGACCGGCACGCACCAGATGCCCTTGACCGACGGATCGGAGGCGGCGAGCCGCTCCACCTCGTCCATATCCGGGCCGTCCTCGTTCATTTTGACCGGGACAAGCGCAAAGCCGAAATGCTCGGCGACGCGAAAATAGCGGTCGTAGCCCGGCACCGGGCAGAGAAATTTTCGATCCGGCACCTGACTCCACGGCCTGTCGGAATCCGGCATACCGAAATGCATCCCCATCGAAACGACGTCATACATCTGGTTGAGGCTGGAATTGCCCGCGACGATCACCGCCTCGGGCCGGCAGCCGAGCAGCGAGGCGAACAGCCGCTTCATCTCGGCAAGCCCGGTCAGCTCCCCGTAATTGCGGGTGTCGACGCCGCCTTCACCCAGAAAGCCCGCCGCCGTCTCGGCAAACAGCGCATTGGACAGGTCCAGCTGCTCCGGCGAGGGCTTGCCGCGGGACATATCGAGCCGGAGGTGCTCCTCCCTGTACGCCTCATATTGCCGCGCAAGCGCCGCATACTCTTCCCTTGCCTGCGCCGCGCTCAGTTCATCCAATCGCTCCGCCATCTGTCAAAACCCTCCTGCGTTTCTGGGATAAAGCTGCACGTCGCGGATATTTCCGACGCCCGTGACATACATAACGAGCCGTTCAAAGCCAAGGCCATAGCCCGCGTGCCTGGTCGAGCCGAAACGGCGCAGATCGAGATAATATTCATAGGCCTCCTGCCTGAGGCCGAGCTCTTTCATGCGCGCGAGCAGCACGTCGAGCCGCTCCTCGCGCTGCGAGCCGCCGCACAGCTCGCCGACGCCGGGCACGAGCAGATCCGCCGCCGCGACGGTTTTGCCGTCGTCGTTGACCCGCATATAGAAGGACTTGATCTCCTTGGGATAGTCGGTCACGAACACGGGCTTTTGATAGAGCTTTTCGGTGAGATAGCGCTCGTGCTCGGTTTGCAGATCACAGCCCCACTCGACCTTATACTCAAACTCGTCGTTGTGCTTTTCGAGCTCGGCGACCGCGTCGGTGTAGCTCACGCGGACAAATTCGCTGTCGACGAGCTTTGTCAGCCGCTCGAGCAGCCCCTTGTCGTAAAAATCATTGAAGAATTTGAGCTCGTCGGGGCACCGCGCGAGCAGGTCGCGGATCACCGATTTGAGCATCGCCTCCTCGAGGTCCATGCAGTCGGAGAGATCGGCGAACGCGATCTCGGGCTCCATCATCCAGAACTCGGCGGCGTGACGCGGCGTGTTGGATTTCTCCGCGCGGAAGGTCGGCCCGAAGGTATAGATTTTCCCGAAGGTCTGGGCCATCGTCTCGCCCTCGAGCTGGCCCGAAACGGTCAGGTTGGTCTCGCGGCCAAAGAAATCCTGCGACCAGTCGACCGCGCCGTCCTCGGTGAGCGGCGGGTTCTTCGGGTCGAGGGTCGTCACGCGGAACATCTCCCCCGCGCCCTCGCAGTCGCTGCCGGTGATGATAGGGGTGTGCACATAGACAAAGCCGTTCTCATGAAAGAATTTGTGCAGCGCGAACGCCGCCTCGCTGCGCACCCGGAAGGATGCGCTGTAGGTATTGGTGCGCGCGCGCAGATGCGGCATCGTGCGCAGGAACTCGAGCGAGTGGCGCTTTTTCTGGAGCGGATATTCGGCGCCGCACCCGCCCTCGATCTCGATCTCGTCGGCGTTGACCTCAAAGGGCTGCTTCGCGCCGGGCGTGAGGACGATCCGCCCGCGCACAATCAGCGCGCTGCCGACGCCCGCGTTCGCGACGGTCTTGAAGTTGTCGAGCTTGCCCGCCTCGGCGATGATCTGAAGATTGCGGAAGCAGCTGCCGTCATTGAGCTCGATAAAGCCGATATTCTTGCTTTCCCGGCTGGTTTTGACCCAGCCCGCAACCGTGACGGCGGCGCCGTTTTCAAGTTTCTGCGCCGCGTAAAGGCCGGCGATTTCCCTTCGTTTCATGTCCCTCAACCCCATACAATGCGAAATTTTATTTATTATATTACTTTTTTTGCCTTTCAACAAGAAGCAGGCCGTATTCCGTAGATAGCACTAAAAATCGAAGCTACGCGGCGCGGCCGTTGTCTGTTTCGCCGAATCCCGGCACGCAAACGCGGCCGCTGTCCGTCCCGGCGCTTTTCTTTTTGCGCGCATATGTTATAATACTGAAAAAAATGTCCCATCCTGAAGACAACGCGCGGTTTGGATCGTTTTAAAAAACAAAACCTGCTTTATGAAATCTTCGGCCGTGCCCTGCAACATACAATCTCGAGGTAACCTTACGTGGATTTTCTCTGGAATCTGATTCCCGCGCCCGACGCGGCGCGCGAAGCGCTCGTGCAGTTTAGCGCGGAGCATTACAACCTGTTTTCGATTTACACGATGTGCGCGCGTGTCGCGCTGAGCCTGCTCGCGCTCATGATCGTCGTGCGCTGCGTGGCCTCCCTGCTCGGCGGCCGGCAGGAATCGGAGATCTGGTGCTTTGTCGACGTGCCCGAAACGGGCGCGCATATTCCCGTTCGACACTGGGAAAACGTGATCGGCCGCTCGCGCAACAGCGATATTCTGATCGACGCCCCCACCGTCTCGCGCAGCCACGCCGCGCTCATCTGGAAAAACGACGGCTGGACGCTGACCGACCTGTATTCGGCCAACGGCGTCGAATACAAGGGCGTCGAGCTGGTGCCGGAGGAGGCGAACCCGATCAAAATCGGCGACAGCTTCGCCGTCGGCGGCGTCAAGGCGACGCTGGTGCCGCTCAGCCCCGAGGAGGAGCGGCAAAGCGAGAGCCGCACACGGCCCGGCCGCGTCATCAAGCCCTCGTTTACGCTCTATCTGCTGACCGTGTTTCAGCTGGTGATGGCGGCGCAGCTCTCGCTCGGCGCGCTGGATTCGTTTACATGGGCGGTGCCGATCTGCTTTGTCGCGATGAGCGCGATCATGTGGGCCTATTTTCTGACCTTTCGGGTCTTTCAGCGCACCGGCTTTGAGGTCGACTTCATCGCCTTTTTTCTCTCGACGATCGGCATGGCGGTGACCGCCTCCTCCGAGCCGGGCGGCATTATCAAGCAGCTGGTCGCGTTTGTGCTCGGTCTGGTGATCTTTATGCTGCTGTGCTGGTGCCTGCGCGATCTCGACTTTGCCAATAAGCTGCGCTGGCCGATGGCGGCGGCGACCCTCGGGCTGTTGCTGTTCACCATCGTCGCGGGCACCGTCTCTCACGGCGCGCTCAACTGGGTCTATATCGGCGGCATCTCCTTTCAGCCTTCCGAGCTGGCGAAGCTGACCTTTATTTTCGCGGGCACGGCGACCCTCGACCGCCTGTTCGCCAAGCGCAATATCGCCATGTTTCTGGTTTTGACGGGCGCCTGCGCCGCCGCGCTCGCCTATATGAGCGATTTCGGCGCGGTCGTCATCTTTTTCGTCGCCTTTCTCGTCATCGTCTATCTCCGCTCGGGCAGCATTGGCACCGTCGCGCTCATCACGGCGGTCGCGGGCTTCGCCGGCATGATCGTGCTGCGGTTCAAGCCGTATATCGCGGCGCGCTTCTCCACCTGGATGCACGCCTGGGAATACGCGCACGACGGCGGCTTTCAGCAAACCCGCACTATGACGGCGGCGGCCAGCGGCGGCATGTTCGGCGTGCGCGCTGGCACCGGCTGGCTCAAAAGCATCCCGGCGGCCGACACAGACCTTGTGTTCGGCATGGTCTGTGAGGAGCACGGGCTGATCATCGCGGCGCTGTGCATCGTCTGCCTGTGCGCGCTCGCGCTCTTCGCCGCGAAGAGCGCCTCGACCGCCCGCTCCTCATTCTATGCCATCGCCGCCTGCGCCGCCACCTCGATGTTTATCTTTCAGACAGCGCTCAACGTGTTCGGCTCGGTCGACATTCTCCCGCTGACCGGCGTCACCTTCCCCTTCGTCTCCAACGGCGGCTCGAGCCTTGTCTCGAGCTTTGGGCTGCTCGCCTTTATCAAGGCGGTGGACACGCGGCAGAACGCGAGCTTTGCGACACGGCTCCAGCGCTCGATCCTCAAAAAAAACGCAGCGGGCGCGCGAGGTAAAAAAGCATGAAACGAATTTATCAGAGAACCATCGCGGCGCTGCTGCTGGTCGCGCTGCTGCTGGCAGGCTTCGGGCTCTACCTCTTCCGCTATTTCACGCGGGGAGACGAATGGGTCACCTTCGGCGTCAACGCCCACGCCTATTCGGGTGGCGTTCTCAAGATGGGGGCGATCTATGACGTGAACGGTGCGATGCTCAGCGGCGTCTCGGACGGCGAGCGCGTCTTCAGCGACGACCCGTCGGTCCGGCGGGCGACGCTGCATCTGGTCGGCGATGCGTCGGGCAACATCGGCACCGGCCTGCTCACCTCCCACGCGACCGACCTGATCGGCTACGACATCCTCAACGGCGCCTATTCCCGCACCGGCGAGGGGAACAATATCTACACCACCCTCGACGCGGAGGTCTGCGCGGCGGCGCTCTCGGCGCTCGGCGGGAACAAGGGCGCGGTCGTCGTTTACAATTATCTGACCGGCGCGATCGTCTGTATGGTCAGCGCGCCCGGCTTTGACCCGGCCGACCCGCCGCAAATCGAGGAGGACGACGACGCGTTCGACGGCGCTTATATCAACCGCGCGCTGTCCTCGACCTTCACACCCGGCTCGATTTTCAAGATCGTCACCCTTGCGGCGGCGATCGAGAGGATCGACGACCTCGACGAACGGGTCTTTCACTGTGACGGCTCCTGCGTAATCGGGGGCGAGACGATCAACTGCAACGGGGTGCACGGCGACGTCGGCATCCGCGACGCGCTCGCCTATTCCTGCAACGTCGCGTTTGCGCAGCTCGCCGAGGAGCTCGGCGGCAAAACGCTTGAAAAGTATGCCGGCCAGATGGGGCTGCTCGACAGCTTTGAGATCGACGGCATCCGCGTCGCGGGCGGCAGCTTTGACGTCGCGCCGGACGGCAGCGGCAACCTCGCCTGGTCGGGCATCGGCCAGCATATGGATCTTGTGAACCCGACCGCGTTTATGCGCTTGATGGGCGCGGTCGCAAACCACGGCCGCGCGGCGAACCCCCGCCTGATCCAGCGTGTCACGACCCCCTCCGGCATCCCGGTGGGCATCCGGCCCGTCTCGGGCAACGTCCGCCTTCTCTCCCAGACAACCGCCGACGCCATCGCGGAAATGATGGCCTATAATGTCGAGACCTATTACGGCGGCTGGCGCTTCCCCGGCTTGCAGATCTGCGCCAAATCGGGCACGGCCGAGATCGACGGAGGAGAAACCCCGCACGCCTGGTTCGCGGGCTTCCTCGCCGACGAGCAAAACCCTTATGCGTTTGTCGTCTTTGTCGAGAACGGCGGCTGGGGCGTGTCGGTCGCGGGCTCTGTCGCCAACACGGTCCTACAGGCGGCCGTCGATCGGGAATAGTCCGTTTCGGCCCGCAAAAGCAATCGCGCAAAACGGCTCTCCTGCGTTTGTCACGGAAGAGAGCCGTTTTTTTGTATCTCGAAAAAACAAATCCGCCGCGAAAGCCAAAGTCTGCCGCGGCGGCGAATCCGGCCATGCAGAGCGGATTTCTTCGGAGGGCTTCCCGCCCTCGCCTGTCTCCCGCCGGACTCACTTCATGAGCCCTCTGCGCTTCGCGAAATCACAAGCCAGAAGCGCGAAAGCGGCGCTCGCCAGCACAAAAAAGGTGAGGATGTCCCACACGTCGACCGGCGGCTCGCCGATCGTTTTGGAGAGTGCCGCGTTGACGGCGAGCGTGAACGGGATCAGAAGCAGAAAGGTCACGCCGCCGGCAAGAAGCTTTCTGCCCCCGCAGCGGCGAAACACGGCGTAGATGAGCCACGAAAACACGATCGAGATCGCGGCGGGCAGAACGCCGATCGAGAACACTGCCGCCACGCCGAGCAGCCGGCCGAGCAGATATAAATAGGGAATCAGGAAAACGCTGAGCGAGAGCAGGCAGCCGCAGACGCCGCGTTTGCCCCAAACCGTGGCCGGGAATACAACCGCCCAGGCAAAGATGACAGAAGCGACCGGCACCGGGGCCCACGTCAGCTCGCCGGAAACCGCGAGATCACAGATTGCGCACACGACGGCGCCGGTGAAGAGCGTGAAGCTAAAGAGCAGGAAAATGATCGCATTTTTTGCGGGCCGCCTTTTATCGCTATTCTCCGGCGCCGTCGGGCTTTCCTTCTCCTTTTTTTCGCCGTCCTGCGCGCCGCTCTCCCGGCCGCGCAACAGCTCGCCGGGCGTGACGCCCAATATCTCGCACAGCTCCAGCACGAGGGCGGTGTCGGGGACGTTTTTGCCCGTCTCCCACTTTGACACCGCGCGGTCCGTGATGCGCAGCTTTTCGGCCAGCTGCGCCTGTGTCAACCCCTTTTCTCTTCGCCGGCGGGCGATCAATTTTCCGATCTCCTGTTGATTCACCTTAAGACCACTCCCCTTTCCCCTATCATTGTAACGCCCCGGCGCCGAAAAAATCAACCAACCGCAGGTTGATTCGCCGCATTCAACCCGCGGTTGGCCGCCGGTGCCGCGACTTTCTTGACAAAAATCCTGTCTTCTCCTATACTGAAACAAGCGTTTTAAAACAGATGTTTTTAATAGAGGAGCGTATTACATTGCCACTTCAAGCAAAATTTACACGCAACGAGATCTTCGACGCGGCGCTGGCAATCGTGAGGGAAAACGGGATGCAGTCCCTGACGGCCCGCGCATTGGGCGAAGCGCTCGGAAGCTCCGCCCGGCCGGTCTTCACCGTGTTTCAAAGCATGGAACAGGTGCGGCAGGCGGTGCTGACGGCCGCGCGCGCGGCGTATGACGGGTATACAAAAAGGGCGCTTTCGCAAACGCCCGCGTTTAAAATGGTCGGTTTGGGTTATCTCCAATTTGCGTCGGACGAGCCAAAGCTGTTTCAGCTGCTCTTTATGTCCGAAAAAGACAGCGCGCTCACCGTGGATGAGATGCTCGCGCTCGACACCTATTATGACGAGATCCTT
>CAZKRQ010000016.1:0-2698 GCA_964555125.1 uncultured Oscillospiraceae bacterium | reverse complement strand
GAGATCCTTCTCTCCCTGCAAACACTGTATCGGGTCCCGCGCGAAATCGCCCATAAGGTCTACCGGCACCTGTGGCTCTACACCCATGGGGTCGCCTCCCTCATCGCGACGGGGGTCTGTAAAATGCAGGCCGAGGAGCTCGGCGCGCTGTTGACCGAGGCCTTTCAGGGTATTTTTAAGCAGGTCGCCGGCTCGGGACAGGGCGCGCAGGCCGATTTATTGAAAAGCAGAAAGGAAAAGAGCAATGCAGCGCTTTGATCTGTCGATGATGTGGTTTTGGATCGCCTATCTTATCGTGACGCTCGTCGGGATTCTCCACACGGTATTCAATATCTATGTTCTTCACATGAAGCCGATGGATAAGGACTCTATGGGCGAGGGCTATGAAAAGACAAAACCGTGGCATCCTCTTTATAATATCATCCTGTTCTCATTCTGCGGCTTTTTCTATATGGACAGTCTGACAGCGCCGTCGCTCGGCGAGGCGGCCATCACCGGCGCGGTCTGGGCAGGCATCTGTATCCTGTTCGACGTCGTCGGGTGGGTTCTCATCAAACACCCGTGGAGCCTGTCGTTTCGCGCCTTTTATATCGACTATCAGCCCTGGATCACCCTGATCTACCTGGCCATTTTTTGCGGCCCGCTTGTCGGCTTCGCCGTGAGATCTCTGATTTCTTAGCGGCGTCGCGCGCGGCCGTGCGCCGTCGTATTGTTTTCGCGGGCGATTCATTTCAATTTGACATCTCTATGCTGCCGCAATATTGTTTGGAAAATGGCGTTTTTTCCACGCGCTGCGTATGCTTCGATTCGAGCGTATGATTAAAGATCGAGGCTTTCCAGCCGCTTAATGCCGAGCTTTTTGAGCTTTGAGACCGCGTTCTTCCACTCCCTGTCAAGGCCGAGGGCGTCGGGGCTGTGGGCGTCGAAGCCGATGATGCAGGTGCATCCGCAGTCGGCCGCGATTCTCCAAAAAGCGTCGTGCGGATAACACTCCGCGTCGCCGTGCGCGGCGCCGATGGCGATGCCCGAAAGGTTATACTCGAGCACAACGCCGAGCTTTGCGGCGCGCTCGCAGATGGCGCGGCTCGCCTTTTCACACTCGCCGTCAAACCTCGCATACGCGCGCATAAAGAGATCGGGGTGCGCGAAATACGCAAAATCGCGGCACTCCATCCCCCGCAGCGAGGACTCGACATACCGCTGCAACATCTCTTTATTGCAGGCATAGCGCCCGAAATACGGCGCGCCCGGCGCGGCGTAGTGATTGCCGAAGATGATGTAGTCAAGCGCCTGCGACGCGAGCTGCTCGCGCAGCCAGGGCAGATATTCCTCAAAATACTCGCATTCGAGGCCGATCTGAATCTCGAGCTTGCCCCGATAGCGGTCCCGCAGGTGCAGAAGGCTGAACACATACATGGGGAGCTCGCGCACGTCCATGCGCACATTGTTCTCCATCTCGCGGTCATACGGCCACGGCGTGTGGTCGGCGAAGCCAAGCGTATGGAACCCATGCGCGAGCGCGGCCTGCGCGTATGCGTCGTCTGTGCCCACGGCATGGCGGCAACGCGCCGTATGGGTGTGAAAATTGGTCTTGAGCATGAGCGTTTCTCTCCCGCGTCGAATTGGGACAATACCGAATGCCTGTGATATTTCTGTAACCTGGTTGTTTTTGCATTTCGTCAGGCCGCCGGCAGGTGGTCCGCGCGATCCAATCTGAAAGCGCCGCGGCATTCCCTTTCACCGCATGTTTGACCGGCATAAACAGGATCGCACAGACATGTGAAGTGTTTCTGCTTTATATGCCTGTTTTGCCCCGGCATATAGAACACCGCCGCGTTTTACGGCGCGGAGACGGTGCCCGGCACTTTCTCCTTTTATCACATGAACCACTTCTATTATACAAACTCTGTCAAGGAACGGCAAAGGTATCTTCCAATCGCAGACAGGGCCTGAAAAGTTAGCGGCGGCTCTATAAGATAATAAAGCGTTCAGGGTCCTCAAATCCTGCGCTGCCTCCTGTCGCGCTGCGGTTCTCCGCCATACCTTTTTTCTGCGCTCTTTGCAGTGTTCTTCTGTTTTCGATCTCTTTTATGAATCGATAAAAAGCGGGCGCGATGACCAAGCCATGTCTCGCGCCCGCTTTGTTCTTTCCCTCAGATGACAAGAATCGAGCCCTCAAAATCGAGCTGGGCGTCGCCGGTGAGGGTCACGGCGCCGTCCGAGGCGACGCGCACGATCAGATCGCCGCCCCGCAGCTGCACGGTGACGTCACAATCCTCGCGGCACAGGCCCAGCCGCACCGCCGCGGCGGCCGCGGCGCACGCGCCGGTGCCGCAGGCCCAGGTCTCGCCGATGCCGCGCTCCCAGACACGCATCTTAATATGCGCCGCGTCGGTCACCGTCGCGAAGGAGATATTGGCGCGGTTTGGGAAAACCGGCGCGTGTTCAAGCAGGGGCCCCCAGACGTCCAGCTCCTCCGCGTCGGCGTCGTCGGTGAAGATGACCGCGTGCGGGTTGCCCATCGAAAGGCAGGTGAGGCGGAAGGTCCGCTCCCCGACTGTAAAGGGCCTGTCCACGGCTTCCGCACTCCGCTCCCCGCCCCATGCGGATAGATCGACCGGCACGGCCTGCGCCGCGAAGTCGGCGCGCCCCATCTCGACAAGCACCGAATAGACCTCGGTGTCGCGCACGAAGAGGG
>CAZKRQ010000015.1:9275-13274 GCA_964555125.1 uncultured Oscillospiraceae bacterium | reverse complement strand
CATTACCGTCGAGCTGCAAAAGAGAGAGGACGGCGCGACCTATATCGGGCCCTATATGAGCACGTTCGGCATCCGCACAATGGTCGAAAACGCGGTGACGGCGTTCAAGCTGCCGACCTGCGCGAAAAAATTCCCGCAGCAGTTCCGAAAGGAGCGCCCCTGCCTCAACGCCCATATCGGCCGCTGTATGGCGCTTTGCACCGGCGAGATCAGCGAGGAGGAATACAACGCCCGCGTGCAGGACGCCGTCACGCTGCTCACCAAGGGCTCCAAGACGATCCTCTCTTCGCTGCAATCGGAGATGGAGCGCGCGAGCGAGGCGCTTGAGTTTGAGAAGGCCGCCCGCCTGCGCGACAGCATCGCCGCGATCAAAAAGATCGAGACAGGGCAGAAGGTCGTCAAATCCGCCTCGGAGGGCGACATGGATGTCTTTGCCTTCGCGGGGGACGAGCGCAGCGTCTGCGCGGTCGTGCTGAAATTCCGCGAGGGACATCTGTGCGACAAGGACGAACAGCTCAACCGGGACACGACCGACATCGCCGCGCTTCGCGAGGAATTCGTCTCGCACTATTACATCAACAACCGCGACGTGCCGCGGCGGGTGCTGGTCGACACGGGCTTTGAGGGCATGGAGCTCGTCGCGCAGATGCTCAGCGAGCAGCAGGGACACCGGGTCGCGGTCAGCGTGCCCCAGCGGGGCGACAATCACGCCCTTGTCGCGATGGCGTATAACAACGCGACCGACCGCCTGAAGCGGGAAGCGGGCCGCAAGAACCGGGAGGAAAACGCGCTGGGCGAGCTCGCCAATCTGCTCGGCCTGGCCGCGCCGCCCGCCGTCATCGAGGCCTACGACATCTCCAACTACGGCGAGGAGGCGGTCGCGGGCATGGTCGTCTTCCGAAACGGCGCGCCCCGCCGCTCTGAGTATAAGCGATTTATCATCAAGACGGTCGAGGGCGTCGACGACTACGCCTCGATGACCGAGGCGATCACGCGGCGTGTCGCGCGGTATGACGACGGGACCAGGGCGTTCGCCGTCAAGCCGGACATCATTCTGCTCGACGGGGGCAAGGGCCATCTGTCGGTGATCTCCGAGGTGCTCGCGCACACCAGCTTTGCCGACGTGCCGCTGTTCGGCATGGTCAAGGACGATAAGCACCGCACCCGCGGCATCGTCGCCAGAGAGGGGGAGCTGAGCGTCACGCTGCACAAGACCGCGTTTTCCCTCATCACCAGAATCCAGGACGAGACCCACCGCTTTACCGTGGAATATCAGAGAAGCCGCCACTCCAAAACCTCCTTTCGCTCCTCGCTGCTCGATATTCCCGGCATCGGCGAGGCGCGCGCCCGGCAGTTGCTCAAGCAGTTTAAAACCCTCGAGGCGATCCGAAACGCCGCGCCGGAGGAGCTCGCCGCCGCGCCCGGCATGTCGGCCTCGAGCGCGCAGTCTGTCTGGAAATACTTTCACGGTTAAACGCGTATGGAGATCAGAGATTACAGGCCGGACGACTGCGCCGCTCTCGCCGCCCTGTTCTACGACACGGTGCACACCGTAAACGCCGGGGACTATACGAGCGAGCAGCTGGACGCGTGGGCGGACGGGGCGGTAAATCTCGAGGAGTGGAATCGGTCGCTTTGCGCGCACGACACGGCGGTCGCGCTGGAGGAGGGGCAGATCGTCGGCTTCGGGGACATGGACGCGGACGGCCTGCTGGACCGGCTGTTTGTGCACCGGGATTTTCAGCGAAGGGGGATTGCCGGCGCGATCTGCGACCGGCTGGAGCGGGCGGCCACCGTGGACAGGGCCGTCGTTGCGGCGTCGATCACGGCGAAGCCGTTTTTTGAGCGAAGGGGATACAGGCTTCTGCGATGGCAGACTGTTTTCCGCCGGGGCGTCGCCCTGACAAACTGCGTCATGGAGAAGCGGCTCGCGCGTTGAACCACACGCGCGCGGCCGCAGCCTCTTGACATTGCGGGGCGATTCGCCGATAATTGAGCTATTACCACGAGCGGCGCGCGGGATCCGGCCGCGCCGCCGGTTGGAAAGGGTAGAATTATGCGAGTAATCACAGGCGCCGCGCGCGGAAAGCCGCTTGAGACGCTGCCCGGCGAGGAGGTCGTGCGCCCGACCGCCGAGCGGGTCAAAGAGGGGATGTTTTCCGCCGTGCAGTTCCGCGTCGCGGGCGCGAAGGTGCTCGACCTGTTCGCCGGGTCGGGGCAGCTCGGCGTCGAGGCGCTCAGCCGCGGCGCGTCGCTCTGCGTCTTTGTGGACGCGAGCCGCCAATCGACCGATGTCGTTCTGCGCAATCTGCGCCGCACCGGCCTGCAGCAAAACGCACGCGTGCTCACGGGCGATTCTTTCCGCTATCTCGACCACTGCAAGGAGACGTTCGACCTCGTGCTGGTTGACCCGCCGTATCGAAAGGACCTGTGCCCGCGCGCGCTCGAGCAGCTTGAGGGGGCTGTCGCGCCGGGCGGGTATGTGCTGTGCGAGACCGAAAAAGAGGCGGAGATGCCCGAGACTCTCGGCGGGCTCGCGCTCAAAAAGCAGTATAAATACGGCAAAACCCGCGTCTGGATGTATGTGCGCCCTGAAACGGGGGAGGAGATGCCATGAATCGAATTGCGGTTTGCCCGGGCAGCTTTGACCCGATCACCAAGGGCCACCTCGATATTGTGCGCCGGGCGGCGAAACTGTTCGACGAGGTGCGCGTCGTCGTGCTGCAAAACCCGGCCAAGCGGCCGCTGTTCACCGTCGAGGAGCGCATGGACATGATCCGCCGCGTCACGCGGGGCATGGCGGGGGTCACGGCCGATTGCTACGGCGGCCTGCTCGTCGACTATGTCAGGAGGGAGGGCGCGTGCGCGATCGTCAAGGGCCTGCGCGCGGTGTCCGACTTTGAGTATGAATTCCAAATGGATCTGATCAATAAGCAGCTCAGCCCCGAGTTTGAGACGGTGTTTCTCAACACGAGCCAGGAATATCTCTTCCTCAGCTCGAGCATTGTCAAACAGATCGCGATGTTCGACGGCGACATCTCGGCCTTTATCCCCGAGGAGATCAGCGAGGACATCATCAACAGATTTCGCAAGGAGGATATCTGAAACATGGCAATCGATAAACAACTGGACCGCATGGACGACCTGCTCGAGAGCGCGTTAAACCTGCCGCTGACGGGGGGGAAGTGCCTTGTCGACGTCGAAAAGGCGCGGGACATCATGGACGACATCCGGCTCAATCTCCCGCAGGAGATCAAGGACGCGAAAAATATTGTCGCCGACCGCGAGCAGATCATCTCGGACGCGCGCCGCGAGGCCGAGGACATTGTCAAGCGCGCGGAGGCGCGCGCCCGCCAGCTCGTCTCGGACGACGAGATTGTCAAGGCGGCGCAGGCCAAGGCGACCAAGCTGTTGACCGAGGCGACCGCCAAGACCCGCGAGATGGAGCGCGCGGCGCTCGACTTCTCCGAAAACAGCCTGAAAAAGAGCGAGGATGTTTTGCTGCTGACCTTGCAGGACATCAAGGGGACGCGGCAGGCGCTGCGCACCCGCAGCAAGCGCCCGAGCGCGACCTCGGTGACCCAGAAGAGCGAGGGCAAAAAGTAGCGCAAACGCTCGGGCCGATACGCCTGGCCGCTTCCCGCAATGCCTGCGCGCGTGCTCTTCATAAAGAATAGTCAATCCCCCTGTGACCGCTTCACAAAGCGGGCGCAGGGGGATTTTTTCGATTGGCGTTTTTATGAAATGGCGGTATACAGGCTCTGCCGGTGAGAAAAAATTTTCGCTTCAAGCCGCGAGCGAAGCGAGGCACAATAGAAATCTGAAAGAAAAGCGCAACGAGTGACAGGGACCATCGCCTGTTTGCGGGCAATGGGGCACGGAGCACATCCGAAATGTTATTCGGTGCTGCGGCAGTTCGCGGCTAGTCTCCGCGGCGCAGCATGGGATACGCGCAGATGAGGGCCTGCTCGAAGGGCGAGAGCGGGCCGTCGAGCTCGA
>CAZKRQ010000015.1:0-9175 GCA_964555125.1 uncultured Oscillospiraceae bacterium | reverse complement strand
GGATACGCGCAGATGAGGGCCTGCTCGAAGGGCGAGAGCGGGCCGTCGAGCTCGATCTGAAACAGCCTGGACGGCGCGTAAAACGCATGAGGGGCGAAGCCGTGGGGCAGGGGCCCGGCGGAAAGCTCGCGGCGAATAAGCCGTGCGGCCTGCGCGTCGCCGCGCTGCACGCGGATTGTCGCCCCGTCGGGCTGAAAGCGCAGCGCCGGGCCGGCGGCAGGGGTGAGAAGGTCGTCCCAAAGCAGAGCGGCGAACGGCTTGCGCAGGTCGTCGCGCTCCCAGACGACGGGCTGGCCGGCGCGGGCGGTGCGGTCGTAGATGCGCCAGCGCCCCGCGTGGTCGAGCGTCGCGGACAGCCGCAGCGGCTCGCGCTCGCTCTCGATAATGACGGGCGCCTCGGGCAGGGGGACCGAGGCGATGCGGAACAGGATGTCGCACCGCTGATTATAGACCAGATATTCCGACGCGCCTGTGACCGACTCAAAGGCCATGTATAGCTCGCTGTTCATGTCGTCTTCTCCCGCAATGTTGTTGTTCGCGCCCGCCCGGTCAAAGACGGCGCGGCTTTTGATAAGTATAGCACAGAAAAAAGCTGGTGCGGGCGGATGGATAAAAAACGGGTGAAAACAGGAGAAAATGTCGGAATAAGAGAGAAAATGCGCGAAAGAACAAGAGTTCTCAAAATAAAGAGCAGGAAATTTATGAATATTCGCTCAAAACTATTGAAATGGGGGCAGATTGATGGTATGATGGTGACTAATGGTAGCTAAGTGGTTTTAAGTGGAGCGAAATGGCGGCCCTTTGATGAAAGTGAGGTGGGCAATGTGCTGATCGGTTCCTGTTCGCACAGCGTCGACCCAAAGGGGCGCATTATTTTCCCCGTCAAGTTTCGCGAGGAGATCGGCGCGTCGTTTTACGTTGTCCGCTGGCGGGACGGCTGCCTCGCCGCTTTCTCCGAAGAGGAATTTCTCAGCGTCTGCACCAAGCTCAAGGCGAAGGAGACCTCGATCGCGACCGACCTGATGCGCAAATTGTCCGAGAGCGCGTGCCAGGTCGAGCCGGACAAGCAGGGCCGCATCCTCATCGACGGGGTGCTGCGCGAGAGCGCGGGCATCAGCCGCGAGGTCACCCTGATCGGGATGATGAACCGCGTGGAAATCTGGGATAAGGAGCGCTGGCGGACGCGCAGCGGTCAGATCGACAGCGACAAATTCGACGAGCTGATGCGCGAGCTGGATATGTGATATGGAACAACAGGAGTTTCGGCACACGCCCGTGTTGCTGGACGAATGCCTGGACGGGCTGTCGGTCAGACCGGACGGGCTGTATCTCGACGGCACGGCGGGCGGCGCGGGCCACTCGCGGGAAATCGCGCGGCGCCTGACGACCGGGAGGCTTTTTAGCCTGGATAAAGACGCCGACGCGGTCGCGGCCGCGACCGCGCGCCTCGCGCCCTATCCCTGCGCGCAGGTGATCCGGGCCGATTTCAAGGACGTGGGCGCGCTGTTTGCCGATCGGGCGGGGCAGTTTGACGGCGCGCTGCTTGATCTCGGCGTCTCGTCGTTTCAGCTCGACTGCGCGGCGCGGGGGTTCTCCTATAACAAAGAGGGCCTGCTCGATATGCGCATGAGCCGGGCCGGACAGACCGCCGCCGACCTCGTCAACACCCTGTCGTGGCAGGAATTGGCCGATATTCTGCGGCAATACGGGGAGGAGCCCCACGCGGCCCTCATCGCCAAAAAAATCGTAGCGGCCCGCGAGACGGGCGAGATCACGACCACCACCCGGCTCAGCGAGATCGTCGCCTCGGCGCTGCCCGCCGCCGCGCGCCGCAGGGAGAAGCACCCCGCGCGCCGCACCTTTCAGGCGCTGCGCATCGCGGTCAACGACGAGCTGGATACGCTGCGCGAGGGGCTTGAGGCGATCTTCGCGCTGCTCGCGCCCGGCGGACGGTTTTGCGTCATCACCTTTCACTCGCTCGAGGACCGCATCGTCAAGCAATACTTTGCCGGTTTACAGCAGGGCTGCACCTGCCCGCCGGATTTTCCGGTCTGCGTCTGCGGCAAAACGCCCAGAGCGAGGGCGGTCACCCGCAAGCCGCTTGTCGCGGGGGAGGAGGAGTGCGCGCGCAACCGACGCGCGCGCAGCGCTAAACTGCGCGTGATCGAAAAGCTCTAAAGCCCGCGCCGGCCCGATGCGCGTCTTTCCCCCCTGTCGCACGGAAAAATTTTCGCCCCAAGCCGTTTTCCGCCTGCGGTGACTGCCGCCGCAGTTGAATCTCACCCGAAAAGAGGTTATAATCATGAGGACATCCACAGCCTACGATCTCAGCGCTTTCGCGCCCGCGCCGCAAACGCAAAAACCGGTTCGCCTCGCGCGGCCCGCGAAGAGCAACCGGGAGAAGCGCCGCTTTCTGAGCAAGATGGCGGGCTATCTCTTCGCGATCGTGCTGCTGATGACGGCGACGGTTATGAGCCGTATGCAGCTCACCGAGATCAAAGCAGACATCAATTCGAGCAACAGCGAGCTGACCGAGCTGCAAAGCGAGAACGCCTATCTCAACTACAAGCTCGAGAGCCTTGTGTCGCTCAAAAACGCCGAAAACTACGCGATCAACGAGCTGGGACTCGTCAAGATGGATTCCAGCCGGATCGAATATGTCAATTTGCAGGATGAAAACCAGATCATAACCGAAACGGGGGAGACGCTGGGTGAAAAATTTGACGCGTTTGTCAACGCTGTGATTGAATTCTTCGGCGGTTAACAGAATATACTATTGTAGATCAGCGCAACCCGGGAGAGATTCATGGCAGAGAAGAAGCAGGGGCGTTCCGTCGTCACCCAAAGTATAAAAAAACGTATGCTGATTACCGTAGGCTTGATGGTCTGCGGTTTCTGCGTTCTTATTGTCAGCCTTGTGCGCGTCTCGATTCTCAAGCACGACGAGTACAGCTCACTGGCGAGCAGCCAGCAGCTCCGCGATACGGTGATCACCGCGCCGCGGGGCACTATTTATGACAACAACATGAACGTTCTCGCCATGAGCGCGACGGTCTGGACGGTCGCCCTTTCGCCCAAGGACATCAAGGAGTCCAACGAGGCCGCCATCGCCGCAAAGCTCTCGGAGGTGCTGGAGGTCGACGAGCAGACGATCCTGGAAAAATGCAAGGAGAACAACTATTATTCGGTCGTGCGGCGCAAGGTCGACCAGCATATCGTCGATGAGATCCGCGCGTGGATGGCGGAGGAAAAAATCGGCGGCATCAGCTTCTATGAGGACGCCAAGCGCTATTATCCCTACGGCAATTTCCTCGCGCAGACGCTCGGCTTTGTCGGCACCGACAACCAGGGGCTCTCCGGCCTGGAGGCCTACTACGACAACTATCTCAGCGGCACGGCCGGCCGCACCGTGACCGCGAAAAACGCGGTCGGGTCGGATATGTATTATGAGTATGAGACGATCCACGAGGCCAAGGCGGGCTACAGCCTGGTGCTCACCATCGACGAGGTGATTCAGCACTATCTCGAAAAGAACCTCGAGGCCGCGATCATCGAGCACAATATCCGCAACAACGCCTATGGCGTCATCATGGACGTCAACACCGGCGCGGTCTATGCGATGGCCGTCAAGCCCGATTTTGACCCCAACGACCCCTTTACTATCCTCGACGAGGAGGCAGCGGCGGCCATCGAGGCCATCGACGACGGGGAAGAGCGCGCCAAGCAACTCGGCCTTGCCCAGCAAAAGCAGTGGCGCAACACCGTCATTTCGGATAACTATGAGCCCGGCTCGGTTTTCAAGGTCGTCACCGCCTCGACGGCGCTCGAGACGGGCGCCTTCAACCTGAACAGCTCGTTTTACTGCCCCGGGAGCATCACGGTCGGCCCGCACACCATGAGCTGCGCGACCCGCGCGCACGGCGCGGAGGATTTTACCCACGCGGTCGTCAACTCCTGCAACGTGGCGTTTGTGACGATGGGGCAGGGGATCGGCGCGGACGATTTCTGCAAGTTTCACGAGGCGTTCGGCCTCACCGAGAAGACCGGCATCGACCTGCCCGGCGAATCCAAGGGCGATTATATCCGCCGCGACAACATGGGGATTGTCGAGCTGTCGAGCTGCGCGTTCGGGCAGTCCAATACGGTGACGGCGTTGCAGCTCGCGACGGCGGTCGCGGCGGCGGTCAACGGCGGCTATCTCGTGCAGCCCCATATTGTGGACCAGGTCATCGACGCGGACGGCAACATCGTCGAATCCAACGAGACGCAGGTCAAACGCCAGGTTATCAGCGCCGAGACGAGCGCGACCATGGCGCGGGTGCTCGAGCAGGTCGTGGTTGAGGGCAACTCACAAAACGCCTATGTCGCGGGCTTCCGACTCGGCGGCAAGAGCGGCACCGCGCAGGACCTGAAGAGCAACGAGGAGGGGAAATACTGGGCGTCGTTCTGCGCGTTCGCGCCTGCGGACGATCCCCAGATCGTCTGCCTCGTCGTTTACGACAACGCGCGCAGCACCTCGATTTTCGGCGGCACCATCGTCGCGCCGGTCGTCGCCTCGATCATGGCCGACGTGCTGCCATACATAGGGGTCGACGCGGTCTATTCGGAAGAGGAGCTCGCCAATCTCGACGTCGCGACGCCCGCGGTCACCGGCATGTCGATCACGCAGGCAAAGTCCTGGCTTCAGCCGGAGGGACTGAGCTCGACGGTGCTCGGCGAGGGCACGACCGTCGTGCGGCAGTTCCCCTCCAGCGGCCAGTCGATCCCGCGCGGCTCGACCGTGATCCTCTATACCGACGAGCGCGACCTCATCACGGCGGTGGTGCCCGACGTGAGCGGTAAGACAGTCAGCGACGCGACGGCGACCCTCGCCGCCTACGGCTTTAATATCAAGACGAGCGGATCGATCTCCACCTCCGCGACGGCGACGAGCCAGACCGTCGCGCCGGGGCAGGAGCTGCCGACCGGAAGCGTCGTCACGGTCGAATTTGTGGACAGCACCATCGGCGACTTTTAGGGCGCCGGTTCGCAGGGTTATTTGAGAAAAAAAGGGGGAGAACGAGATGCTGCTGAGCGAGGTTATGAAGGGGATCGCCTATCGCGGAACGCCGCCGGTGTGCGAGGTCGCGGATGTCATGTCCGATTCGCGCAAGGTTTCGCCGGGCTCGGTTTTTGTCTGCATCGCCGGGCGCTCGTTTGACGGCCACAGCGTTGCCGCCGAGATGCTTGCGCGCGGCGCGTGCGCCGTCGTTACCCAGCGCCCGTTGGGGCTGCCCGGCGAGCTGGTCGTCGACGACACCCGTTTGGCGTATGCGCGCATGTGCCAGAACTATTTCGGCAACCCGCAGAAAAAGCTCACCCTGATCGCCGTCACCGGCACCAACGGCAAGACGACGGTCACGAGCGCCGTCAAGCAGGCGCTCTGCCGGATGGGGATCAAGGCGGGCCTCATCGGCACCATTTGCTGCGAGATCGGCGATATGCAGATCCCCGCCAAGTTCACAACACCCGAGGCGTGGGACGTCTGCGCCCTCTTTTCGCGCATGGTGGCGGCGGGCTGCACCCACGCGGTGATGGAGGCCTCCTCGCAGGCGCTCGAGCAGGGCCGGCTGCTCGGCCTTGAATTCGACTGCGCCGTGTTTACCAACCTGACACAGGACCATCTCGACTATCACGGCACGATGGAGAACTACTATCAGGCGAAAAAGGTCCTGTTCGGCATTGCGAAGCACGCCGTCATCAACGTCGACGACGCTTACGGGCTGCGGCTCGCGAGAGAGCTGCGCATCCCGCTGACGACCGTCTCGATTGAGAAAGAGGGGGCGGACTGCTGCGCAAAGAGCATCAACTGCTCGATCGGCGGCGTCTCCTTCCAGCTGGCGGGCAAAGGCTATTCGGGCCGGATCCAATTCCCGATGCCGGGGATGTTTTCGGTGCACAACGCGCTGTGCGCGGCCTGCGCGCTGTTTTCGCTCGGCCTGGACTGCGAGGCCGCCTGCGCGGCGCTCAGCGCTTCCAAGGGGGTCAAGGGGCGCAGCGAGGTGCTGTATCACGGAGAATATACCGTGATCTGTGATTTTGCCCATACGGGCGACGCGCTGCAACAGCTCCTCTCCAGCCTGCGGCCGTTTGTCAAGGGGCGGATGGTGACCCTGTTCGGCTGCGCGGGGGACCGCGACCCGAAGAAGCGCCCGGCGATGGCCGAGGCGGTGGGGCGCTATTCCGACCTCGTTGTCCTCAGCTCCGACAACCCGCGCACAGAGGACCCGCTCGCGATCATCAGCGAGGTGAGGCCCTATCTCGCCGCGATGGGCGTCGAATTTACGGCCATTCCCGACCGGTTCTACGCCATTCAATGGGCGCTCGAGCAGCTTCGCCCCGGCGACGTGCTTGTGCTGTGCGGCAAGGGGCACGAGGACTATCAGGTCATCGACGGCTGCACCATCTATCTCGACGAGCACCAGCTTGTGCGGGAATTCATCGAAAAAAAGCAGGCCGCCGAAGATGCGGCGTTATAACGGCGGCGCGCGGAACGGCGCGGCCCCCGGAGGAACCGGCGGCGAAGCGCAAGGGCGTGCGCTCCCGCATCCCGGCTCGAACGCCGGAAAACAGAGGTGAAGAAAAAATGGAACCCATCAAGCTCGGAGAATTACTGAAAGGCGTCGGTATCGCGCAGTATCCCGACACCGTCATCTGCGACGTCACGACCGACTCGCGCACGGCGAAGCCGGGCAGCCTGTTTGTCGCGATCGCCGGGGAAAAGATGGACGGCAACGATTTCGCGAGCAGCGCGCTGCAAAACGGCGCGGCCGCGGTCGTTGTCAGCCGGCGGTGCAGCGCGCAGGGCGACCAGATCCTCGTCAAGGACACGAAGGACGCCCTCATCGAAATGGCCGGCAATTACCGCGCGCGGTTTTCCCCCAAGGTCGTCGGCGTGACGGGCAGCGTCGGCAAAACGACGACAAAGGAAATGACGGCGGCTATTTTTGAAAAATTCGGCAATACTCTTAAAAACGAGGGGAACCAGAACAACGAGATCGGCCTGCCCTCGACCCTTTTTCGGATGAACAGGCAGACCGAGCTCGCCGTGCTTGAAATGGGCATGAACGGCCTGGGCGACATCAGCAAGCTCACAAGGGCGGTTCGGCCGCGTGTCGCGGCGATCACCGGCATCGGCGTCTGCCATCTCGAGCTGCTCGGCAGCCGCGAGAATATCCTCAAGGCCAAGCTGGAGATCGTCGAGGGCCTGCCCGCCGACGGCATCCTCATACTGACCGGGGACGACGAGCTGCTCATGAGCGCGCGGGAGAGCGTCGGGGTCGAGACGGTGACCGTCGCGATCCAAAACACCGACTGCGACATCGTCGCGCGGGACATTATGACCCGGCCGCGCTCGACCGAGTTCACCATCGCCGACCGGGTGAATGGGGCCTTTGCGGCGATGATCCCCTGCGCGGGCCGCCACAATGTGATGGACGCGCTCGAGGCCTATGCCCTCGCGACCCGCAGCGGCTGCGACCCGGCCCGCGCGGCGCAGGCCCTCGCGAACTACGCCCCGACCGGGATGCGGCAGCGGTTCGTCGATTTTCACGGCGTGACCGTCATCGAGGACTGCTACAACGCGAGCCCCGATTCCATGCGCGCGTCGCTCGCGACGCTGGCCGAGCTGCCCGTCGAGGGGCTCAAGGTCGCGGTGCTCGGCGACATGCTCGAGCTGGGCGCGATCTCGCGCGAGGCGCACCGGGGCATCGGCGTGGAGGCGGCGAAGATGGGCATCGACATTCTGCTGTGCGTCGGCGAGCAGATGCGGCTGTGCGTCGAGGGCGCGCGCGCGGCGGGCATCGCCAGCGCCAAGCACTTCGACAACAAAAAAGATCTCGCGGATTATGTCGCCAAGACCTTGCACGCGGGCGACGCGGTGATGTTTAAGGCGAGCCGCGCGATGGCCCTCGAGGAGGTCATCGAGGACTATTACCGCACGGAAAAAATGGGAGCGAATTGAAGCATGGAAAGAACAGCGATTCTGCTCACGGCAACAGTCAGCCTCGGCCTCACCGGCGTGCTTGGCTTTTGGCTCATCCCGTGGCTCAAGCGGCTCAAGTATGGCCAGACGATCAATGAGATTGGCCCCCGTTGGCACAAGGGGAAAGAGGGGACCCCGACCATGGGCGGCCTGATGTTTATCACCGGCTCGATTGTGGGCCTCGCGGTCGGCTATATTTCGCTGATTCTTGAGGCGCCGCAGTTTTTGGGCAACCAGTACGCGGTTGAGAATCTGCGCCTGTTCGCGGGCCTGGGCTGCGCCATTGGTTTTGGCCTGATCGGCTTTCTCGACGATTATATGAAAGTGGCGCACACACGCAATCTCGGCCTGACCGCGAAGGGGAAGATCGCGCTGCAAATTGTCGTCAGCGCGCTGTATCTGTTTGTGATGCACCGCTTCGGCGGATGCAGCACCGTGCTGCGCATCCCCTTTATCGGCAGCTTTGATTTCGGCGTGTGGCATTACGCGCTGATGATGCTCGTCATCATCTTTGTGGTCAACGCCGTGAATCTCACCGACGGCATTGACGGCCTCGCGACGACGGTCACCTTCGTCGTCAGCGCCGGGTTTATCGTGATCGCCACGCTGCTGGGCTATGTCGGCGCGGGCCTGTTTTCGACCGCGATCGCGGGCGCGTGCGTCGGCTTTGTGATCTGGAATTTTTACCCCGCCAAGGTATTTATGGGGGATACCGGCTCGATGTTCCTCGGCGGGGCGGTGGTCGCGATGGCTTACGGGGTCGATTTTCCTCTGCTGATGCTTGTCGCCGGCATCGTTTATGCCCTTGAGGCGCTCTCAGTCGTCATTCAGGTCTGCTATTTCAAGCTCACACACGGCAAGCGCCTTTTCAAGATGACGCCGATCCACCATCATTTTGAGCTCAGCGGTTTTTCCGAGATCAAGATTGTCGTGACCTTCTCGCTTGTCGCGCTCGCCGGCGTCGCGGTCGCAGCGGCCGCCGCGCTCTTTACTCCCTGATCGATCGAGGTTTTCTTCTATGGCGTCTGTCAAAGCCAAAACCGCACAGGACCCCCTCAGACCGAAGCCCGATTCCGCGCTCATCGTCGTGACGCTGGCGCTGGTGGTGTTCGGCCTGATCATGATGGCGTCGGCGAGCTTCGCCAACGCCTA
>CAZKRQ010000014.1:0-13285 GCA_964555125.1 uncultured Oscillospiraceae bacterium | reverse complement strand
CCGGGGATGCTCCCCGGCCGCCGGGCCGTCCCCGGGGAGGGGGAAGCGGCGCGGGCGGCCGCCTGCTGCTCAAGCATACGCCGCTGCGCGGCCTCGCGCTGCGCCTGGGCGCGCCGCAGCGCCTCTTCGTGGCCGGGCTCGCCCGCCGCCGTCTGCTGCGCGGCCTGCTGGGCCTGCATCCGGCGCAGCAATTCCTCGCGGTCGGACGGATTTGTGCCGTTCGTCTCATTCGAGCTGAACGAGGCGTAAGAAAACCTGTTCGTTTCGCTCATCGTTTGCATTCGCTCCTGTAATGAAATACTCCGGGATTGTTGGCGGGGTTGCTGTCGGAAGGGCTTTGGCGTTTCTTCAGCGTGTTTTTGTGAAAACATCCGGGAATACGCAGGGCATTTCCCCGAAAAACCGCCTGTTTTTCGCGCAGCCTTGCCTGCCGGCAACCCCGCTCCGTGACAGGTGCGGAACCTCTGTTTGCACACAGTCGCGCATATACAATCTAAGAATAGCAAATCGGCGCGATAAAAGCAACTCGGAGGGGGAATTTTGCGGCGAACGGCTCAGCTTTCCGCGAAGGCCAGCTCCACGAGGTGGGCGATGCCGGGGATCGATTCGCCCTGCTGGAAGCTTGTCGTGCTCATGAGCGCGCCGGTCGCCATAAAGAGAATGCGGCCGATCTCGCGCCGCTCGAGCATGGGCAGAAAATAGCTGCACAGCACGCTGGCGCTGCACCCGCAGCCCGAGCCGCCCGCCTTGACCTTTTGCGCCTCGGCGTTGTAGATCATTTTGCCGCAGTCGAGGTGGTTGGGCACCTCGTAGCCCTCCATCGAGCACAGCTTGCGGAAAACGCGGGAGCCGATCTCGCCGAGGTCGCCGGTGACAACGGCGGCGTAATCGACGGGCGAGGCCTCGTTGTCGCGCAGGAACCGCACGAGCGTGTCGGCGGCGGCAGGGGCCATCGCGCTGCCCATATTGTTGATGTCACAGACCTCCAGGTCGACGATGCGGCCCAGGCAGATCCGGCGCACCTCGACCGCGCCGGGCCGGTGCTGGCCGACGAGGACGCAGCCCGAGCCGGTCACCGTCCACTGCGAGGAGGGGGTGCGCATCCCGCCGTATTCGAGGGGAAAGCGGAACTGGCGCTCGGCGGCGCAAAAATGGCTGGAGGTCTGCGCCGCCGCAATCCGCGCGCCGCCGTTGTCGACGAAGAAAGAGGCGAGCGAGAGAGACTCCGCCATCGTGCTGCACGCGCCGTAAAGCCCGGCGAAGGGGATATTGCTCTCCCGCGCGCTGTAGCCGGAGCCGATGCACTGGTTGAGCAGGTCGCCCGCGAAGAGCAGGTCGATGTCCCTGTTGTCCAGCCCGGCGCTTTGCTTGGCGAGCTCGAAGGTCCGCTTTTGCAGCTCGCTCTCGGCTTTTTCCCAGCTGTCCTGCCCGAAGGTCGTGTCGTTGTCAAAATGCTCGAAATAGGTGGAAAGTGGGCCCTCGCGCTCTTTTTTGCCGACATAGGCGGCATAGCCCAGAACCGAGGGCCTCTGGGTCAGTTCAATGGTCGCGATACCTTTGCGCTTGCTCATCAGTCGGTTCCTCCTTTTATGCCGTCAAAACAGGGTCGAGACCAGGCCCGCGACGATCGAGGCCGCGACGCCGTAGACGATAACGGGGCCGGCGATGATAAACATCTTCGCGCCGGTGCCGAGCACAAAGCCCTCCGACTTAAACTCGAGCGCGGGCGAGACGACCGCGTTGGCGAAGCCGGTAATCGGCACGAGGGTGCCCGCGCCCGCGAAGGCCGCGATCTTGTCGTAGATCCCGAAGCCGGTGAGCAGCGCGGAAAGCGCGATGAGGGTCGCGGAGGTGAGCAGCGCGGCGGTGTCCTTGTCGACGTCCGCGAGGCTGTTATACGCGCCGAGCAGCAGCTGCCCGATGAGGCAGATGAGCCCGCCGACCAGAAAGGCCCAGAAACAGTCCTTGACCGCGTTGGAGCGCGGCATTTCGGCGGTATAGATTTCCTTGTATTGTTTCGCGTCGGTTTTCATAGTGAATCCTCTTTTTGTGGTGATTTACTCTTACCATGCAGTATTTGCAGGCGGCCGCCGGATTATTCGGGGACAGCCGCATTGCAATCCGCGCGCGATTTCGCTATGATCTAAAGAAAAGGACGGAGAGGACGGGCGTTTTATGGCGGGGCAGGCCGGTTCAAAGATCAAAATTCTCTATCTAAAACAGTATTTTGAGGAGAACACCGACGCGGAGCACGGCGCGACCATTGAGGAGCTCGCCGCGTTTCTCGAACAAAAGGGCCTGAGCGCCGAGAGAAAAGCGCTCTACGCCGACATCGCGCAGTTGCGGGAGTTCGGCATGGACATTATGAAGGTGCGCGGCAAGCGGGTGGAATACCGGCTGATGGGCCGCGAGTTTGAGCTGCCCGAGCTCAAGCTCCTCGTCGACGCGGTCGGGGCCTCGCGGTTCATCACCCGCAGAAAGAGCCTCAGCCTGATGGCGAAGCTCGAGAGCCTTTGCAGCAGGTTCGAGGCCAAACAGCTGCACCGCAGCGTGTATGTCGACAGCCGCATCAAGACGATGAATGAGAGCATTTTTTATACGGTCGACACCATCTATACGGCGCTCGGCCGGCGCTGCAAGCTCTCCTTTAAATATTTCACCTATACGCCCGACAAGCAGCGGGTTCTGAAGCGCAGCGGCAAGGTCTATCAGGTCACGCCGCTCGCGCTGACCTATCGTGAGGAGAACTACTACCTCTATGCGTATACCGCCGAGCACGACGAGGTGCGCACCTATCGCGTCGACCGCATGACCTCGGCGGCCTGTATGGCGGAGCCCGCCGACGCGACCGAGAAAACCCGTCAATTTGACCCCGCCGCCTATGCGCGCGAGCAGTTCAATATGTTCGCGGGGCGGAAAAAACAGGTCACCATGCGCTTTGTCAACGAGCTTTGCCCCGCGGTGATCGACCGCTTTGGCAGAGAGGTGACCCTGGTCCCCGACGGAGACGGCTTTCGCGTCGCGGCGGAGGTCATGGTGAGCCCCACCTTTTTCAGCTGGATCATCAGCTTTGCCGGGCGCGCGGCGATTGTCGGGCCGCAGGACGTGCGCGACGAGTTTTATCAGCTGCTGCGAAGGGTGGAGAGGTCGAGCGGCCTGGGTGAAAGCGCCCGGCCGCAGGGCGAAGGGACGAGATAGGCCGGGCGGGCCGGCGCGCGGACAATAAAAAAGGAACGCCGGCGGCGTTCCTTTTTTCGTTTCTGTCTGTTATCATATCAGCTGCGAAGCGGACACACAGGCGAAGATAAACGCGTTCGTGCCCACGGGATCCTTACAGAGGAGGCTCAGGGGAGAAATTTGATCGAGGCGTCGGCGGGCAGCGCGAGATTGCACTCCGCCTCGGCGCATTTGATGATCCCCGCGAGGACGGGGCAGCCCGCATGGACGGGAAAATGCTCGGAGGCATAGGCGAACAGCGAATTGACGCCGGGCTTGGAAAGGCAAAGCTCGTAGGCGTCAAAGGTGTCGCCGAGCGCCTTCATCATGTCCGAAACGCTCTGGCATCCACATGCTACCTTCAGCTTGACCTCGTCGCAGTCCTCGTTGGCCTGCGCGCAAACACGCGCCGTGAAGCCGCAGATTCCGGGCTGAATCTCAACATTTGTCATAAGTCAACACCTCATTATTCTGGGGGGAACGCGGGTCCGCCCCATTATTTTTTGCGAACAAAACCGTTGTAGACGTGCTTTGTCTCCTGCACCATGATAAACGCGCCGGGGTCCTGCTGCTGCACGAGCGCGCGAAGGCGCTTGAGCTGCGTGCCGGGGATATCACAAAAGATCATGTATTTTTCACAGCCAAAATTCGATTCGCGCACGTCGAGCACCGTCGCGCCGAAGCCCGCCGCGCGGATCGCCTCAACCAGCGCGTCGTCCTGACAGGTTGTCACGATCTGCACAATCTCATTGGTTTTGACGACAACGCGCGAGACAATGCCGCCGATATAGGTGCCCGAAGCAAAGCCGCCCGCATACGCGGCCGCGACCCAAAGCCCGCCGCTCGCCAGCGTGAGCGCGTCCCGAACGACGATAAACCACAAAAACGCCTCGACGAACCCGACCGCCCCGGCCTGCGCCGGCTTGCCTTTGACGGTCAAAACCGTGCGCACCGTGCCGAGCGTGACGTCCAAAATCCTTCCGAAGAAAATTTCCAGGCAGACAATGAGGATGCTCATGGCGGGTTCTCCCGGCGCTGTCGTTTTTCTGCATTTATCCTAGCATATCGCGGCAAGGTTTGCAATCCGAAACCTGCGTCCTCAGAGAAAGACGTCGCCGGACGGACGCCCTGCCGCCCGGCAAAGCAGAAATCGCGCAGATACCCGGTGCAGGCGGCGGATCCACGAGAAAATGAAGCGGCCGCATCCGGCGCGAGACGTCCCTGCTTCGCGGGCCCGGCAGGCGTTTTGCGCCCCGGCCCGTCGCCGCTGTGCAGAACATGCGAAGAAAAGCGGGCCGCTCGCCGAAGGGAGGAGACCGCCTGTCAAAAAGCCGCGACCACCTTCATTGGTGGCCGCGGTGATAACAGCGAAAAGAAAGCCGGAGCGCGATACGCAGTCGTTGAGACAAAGGACGAGCCGGCTGCTAAACGAAAAAGGAAAGAGGGAGCCATTCATTTTTGTCGAGCCCATCGGCCCAGGCCGTCCAGCGGCTTGCGGTGCGCTCGCACCGGCGCGCCCAGCAGGCGGCGTCGCGCTCGAAGCGCGAGCGGCCGCCAAACGCGTCTTCAAAACGATCGGCCCAGTCCTTCCAATCATCGGCCCAGTCATCCAGGTCCTCCGCCCAGTCATCCAGGTCGTCGGCCAGATCATCGAGATCGTCCAGGTGGTCGAACCACCGAAACGAGATCAGGCTGCGGTCGCCAAGCGCGTCGTCAAACCGATGCACAAAGAAGTTTACGCCCAAAATCAGTGAGCCGATCACAATGCAGCAGACGCCGGTGAGAATGAAAATCAAAAGGACCTTTTTATGGTTGCTTTTCATTGTTGTCGCTCCTTGTCTTTAATCTGTTCCACAATCTGGCCAACAGCTTGCCGACGACCTTGACCAGCCAGGCCGCGAGCATCACCAGCAGGGGGATGAGAACCAGCGCGACGCCGAACAGCACGAACGCCGTGCCGACCGAGAGCGCGCCAAGGCCGGAGACGGCGATGTTCTGCACGCCGTAGACCACGGCAACGCCGCTCGCGCCGAACAGCGCGGCGATAACGGCGACGAAGGCGGCGAGCACCGCGATGCAGACCGCGAACAGAACAATCACCAGCACAAGCACCGCGATGAGCACGGGCAGCGCGACGGGCAGCGCGAATATGCCGATGAGAATATACCAGATCGCGGACAGTCCGTTGCGCCGCCGTCCGTACTCGGTGGTGTAGGGGGATGAGGCCGGGCGGCCGCCGGGAGGGGGAGGGCTCTGGGCAGGGGCAGAGCCGGCGGCCGGCGGCGCATCCTGCCGGCCCGGATCGGCTGTCTGTGGCGGTGGCGCCGCGCCGGCCTGCGCTTCGGCTGTTTTCTCCTGCGCGGGCTTTGCCGCGACCCGGTAAGCGCCTGCGGCCGGCTCATAGGGCGCGGCGGGCGGCTGTGAGGGCGGCACGGGCGCGGGACGAGCGGCGGAGCGGCCGCTCTCGCCGAAGCCGTAGCTCGGAAACGGGCGCGGGCCCGGCGGGGGCGCCGGCCGGCTGGGCGTCGCGCTGTAATCATAGACGGGGAAGGCGGACACGCTCTGCGGCTTTGGCGGCGCAGGGGCCGTTGCCTGCACCGACGCAAAGGGGCTGACCGGCTGATCCCGCAGATCCTGCGCGGCGGCGTCCGCGATCAGCTGCGCCGCAAGGCGTTGGGGAGGCCCAAGCGCGTCGATGGCCTCCTGTTCGTTGGCGGCGTCCTCAAAGAATTCGCCGCAGAAAGCCAGCGCCTCCTCCCGGTCCGCCTCAGGCAGCCGGGCGAGCCGCTGCGTCAGCTCGTTCAAATACTCCTGCTTTGTCATGGTTCCGTTTTCTCCTCCTGCGGGGCGAGCAGAACGGCGTCTACCTTTTCCTTGTAGAGTATCCACTCGCGTTTGTAGGTCTCGCACTGTTGGCCGCCCGCCTCGGTCAGGCGGTAATAGCGGCGGTTTCGCCCCATATAGGGCTCGTCGTAGGTCTCGAGATAACCGCTTTTTTGCAGCCGGCGCAAAACGGGGTAAAGGGTCGATTCCGAAACGTCGATGCGCTTGCGCACCTCCTGCGTGAGCGCATAGCCATATGTGTCGCCCCGCGCGAGCACGGCGAGCACAAAAGCGTCCAGCAGGGCCGTGTTTACTGTAAACATCTGTGATCCTCCCGTATACTTCGAGCAATATTATACGACATACAATATTATTTGTCAACCTGTGCAAGCTGCACAAGTTTCGACGGAAAATTTCGTTTTGACTTTGCGAAAAAAGTGTGGTATACTTTGGTCGTATTCGGATAATGTATTTAATGATTCCACACATGGCCTGTAGATCATTGTACGTTTGGTGATTTACAAGCAGGTGTGGTTTTTTAATACGACGGATCAATTTATTATGGAGGCACTGTCTAAATGAACGGTACTGTCAAATGGTTCAACGCGGAAAAGGGTTTTGGTTTCATCTCGAATGACGAGGGCGGCGACGACGTCTTCGTGCATTTCTCGGCGATTCAGACCGAGGGCTTTAAGACGCTCAATGAGGGCCAGAAGGTCACCTTTGAGACCGAGCAGGATCCGAAAAACGCGTCCAAGCTGCGTGCGGTGAACGTTGTTCCCCAGTAATTCGGCAAAAAACGGAAAATCCCCCGCTCTGTGCGGGGGATTTTTTTGCGTGTGGGCGGGAAAACCGGGCCGGGGGCGATTGCCAAAAGGACTCGTCTGCGGTATGATAAAGAAACTGCGAAAAAGGGGGCGAAGCGGTGCAAAAACCGGAGCTGCTCGCGCCGGCGGGCGATCTGAACACCTTGAAAACCGCGGCGCGGTTCGGCGCGGACGCCGTTTATGTCGGCGGGCCTGTGCTACAGCTGCGCGCGGCGAGCGCCGCGTTCAGCGAGCAGGAGATTGCCGCGGGCGCAGATTGGCTGCACGCGCGGGGCAAACGGCTGTATGTCGCGCTCAACAGCTTCGCCAGAAATGACGAGATCGACGCGCTGGGCGGCTATGCGCGCCGCCTGCGCGACCTCGGCGCCGACGCGGTGATTGTCTCGGATCTCGGCGCGATCGCGGCCGTGCGCGAGGCCTGCCCCGACCTCGCCGTCCATGTGAGCACTCAGGCGAATTGCCTGAACTACAAGGCGGCCTCGGTGTATGCGGCGATGGGCGCGACGCGTGTCGTCGCCGCGAGGGAGATGTCGCTCGCGGAGCTCGCAGCGCTGCACGCCCGCCTGCCCGGCCTCGAGATCGAGGCGTTTGTGCACGGCGCGATGTGCATGGCCTACTCGGGCCGGTGCCTGCTCAGCTCGTTTCTGACAGGCGGCCGCAGCGGCAACCGGGGCGACTGCGCGCAGCCCTGCCGCTGGCAGTATCATCTCGTGGAGCAAAAGAGGCCGGGCGAGTTTTTCGCATTGGAGCAGAGCGAAAACGGTCTCGCGGTTTTGAGCAGCGGCGACCTGTGCTGCCTCCCCTTTCTCGACAGGATGACCGACGCGGGCGTCTGTTCCCTCAAAATCGAGGGGAGGATGAAGAGCGCCTATTATGTCGCGACGGTCACCAACGCTTACCGCATGGCGCTCGAGAAGGCCGCGCCGCTGGAGGCGCTCGAGCGGGAGGTCCGCTCGGTGAGCCACCGGCCCTATTGCAGCGGCTTTTATCTCGGGCCGCCCGAGCCCCGCGAGCCGGACGACGGCGCGTATATACGCGCCTGCCGCTTTGCGGCGGAGGTGCTCGTGCCCGCGCAGGGCGGCGAGGTGCGGGTCGCGCAGCGCAGCCTGTTTTCGGCCGGCGACCGGGTGGAGGTCGTGCGGCCGGGACGCCTGGGCGAGAGCTTTGTTATCCGCGCCATGCGCGACATGGACGGGGCGCCGCGCAGCCGGGCCAACCACCCGAAGGAGGAGCTTGTCGTCAACTGCCCTCTCGACCTGGAGCCGGGCGACCTGCTGCGGGTGCGAACGGGGGAAGAATAGCCCGCCTGCGGCCGGGACGGGAGCGACTTGCGGCGAAAAAATGGAAAACAGGGAGAGATAAAGCGATGCTGGAATTTAAATTTGACACACAGCTCTTGATCGAGGGAGCCGGCCTCGACGAGGACGAGATTCACGACGCGATTCTGAACAGAATCCCCGGCGACTGCCTGCTCGCGGTCGGGGACGAGGACCTTGTCAAAATCCACTACCACACCAACGAGCCGTGGCGGGTGCTGGAATACTGCGCGTCCTGCGGTGAGATCCATGACATCGTGATCGAAAACATGGAGCGGCAGCAGCAGGGCCTCCAGGGCTGAGCGGATACGGAAGGGAAAGGGGAGCGCCCATGCGGGACGGCGGGCTGGAAATCCTCGCGCCGGCCGGCGGCGAAGAGCAGCTTCAGGCTGCGGTGCGCGCCGGCGCGGACGCGGTATATCTCGGGATGCGGCGGTTCAACGCGCGGCGCGGCGCGCGCAACTTTGACGAGGAGGGGCTGCGCGGCGCCGTGTCCTACTGCCACGCGCGGGGGGTCGACGTGCATGTGGCGCTGAACACCCTGCTGCTGGACGGCGAGCTGGAGGCGGCGCTCAACGAGCTGGCCTCGATCGCGCGGTGCGGCGCGGACGCCGTCATCGTGCAGGATCTGGGGGTGGCGCGTCTGGTGCGCGCGCGCTGCCCCGATCTGCCGCTGCACGCGAGCACCCAGCTCGCGGTGCACAACGCGGCGGGCGCGCGGCTGCTCGAAGGGCTCGGCTTTACCCGCGTTGTGCTCGCGCGGGAGCTGACGCTGGCGGAGATCGAGACGATCTGCGCTTCGACCGCGCTGGAGGTCGAGGTCTTTGTGCACGGGGCGCTGTGCATGTGCGTCTCGGGCTGCTGTTATCTCTCCGCGATGCTCGGCGGGCGCAGCGGCAACCGGGGGCGCTGCGCCCAGCCCTGCCGGCTGCCCTTTACGGCAAACGGGCGGGAATACGCGCTCTCGCTCAAGGATATGAGCCACCTCGCGCAGCTCGCCGCGCTGCGCCGCGCCGGGGTCTGCTCGGTCAAGATCGAGGGACGGATGAAGCGGCCGGAATATGTCGCGGCGGCGGTGCAGGCCTGCCGCGCCGCGCGGGCCGGGGAGGAATATGACGCGCAGCGGCTGCGGGACGCCTTTTCCCGCAGCGGCTTCACCGACGGCTATCTGACCGGCAGAAGGACCCTCGCGATGTTCGGGCATCGGACAAGGGAGGACGTCGCGGCGACCCAGAGCGCCGCGGCGCTGCCGCGCGGTGAATTCGCCGGCGTGCCGGTAAGCATGTCGGTCGTCGTGCAGGATAAGGCGCCTGTCCGTCTCGAGGTCACGGACGGCGCGCGAACGGTATGCGTCAGCGGAGAGCCGCCCGAGACGGCGCAAAACCGCCCCGCCGACGAGCAGAGCGTGCGCCAGAGTTTGGCCAAAACCGGCGGCACGCCGTTTTATCTCGAGCGGCTGACGGCGCAGATCGGCCGGGGCCTCGCGGTGCGGGGCGGCGCGCTCAACGCGCTGCGCCGCGAGGCGCTTGCGCGGCTGCTGGAGGCCCGCGCGCAGTTTGTGCCGAAGGCGTTTGCGGCGGGGCCGCTGTCGCCCAAGGCGGCGCATCTGCCCTGCGCCGTGCCGGCAGTGCGGCTGCGCGCACAGCGCGTGGAGCAGATTCCGCCGGGCGCGGATGCGCAGCGGATCATCCTGCCGCTGGAGGAGATTTTGCGCGAGCCCCGCTGCGTCGAGCGGTTCGGGGATGCGCTTGTGGCCGAGATCCCCGCGCTGGTGTTTCCGGCCCGGGAGGAGACGGTGCGCGCGCAGCTCGAGCGGATACGCGGCCTCGGCGTGCGTCGGGCGCTGTGTGAAAATCCCGGCGCGATCGCCCTCGCGAAGGACGCCTGCCTGCGGCCGCTGGGCGGCCACGGGCTCAACCCTCTCAACAGCGAGGCGCTGGAGGCGCTCGAGAAGCTCGGCGTCGAGGATGTGACGGTTTCATTCGAGCTGTCGCTCGAAAAGATACGCGCGCTGGGCGGCGCGGGGCATTCTCGCCTACGGCTATCTGCCGCTCATGCGGATGCGCGCCTGCCCCATGCAGGGGCGGAACGGCTGCGGAGACTGCGACGGCGCGCGCCGCCTGCGCGACCGAAAGGGGATCGAGTTCACGGTGCTGTGTGAAAACAGGCAGTTCGCGACCCTGCTCAACTCCGTGCCGCTGTATCTGTCGGACCGGGCCATCGGCGGCGTGGATTTTCACACCTTCTGGTTTACGACCGAGACGGCGCAGGAGGCGCAGGCGGTGCTCGCGGCCTACCAGAGCCGCCAAAAGCCGCCCGCCGCGCACACCGGCGGCCTGTATTTCCGCCAGATCGAATGAGACGGGCGGCGCGGCAGAAGAAAAGAAAGATTTGGGAAAAGGGTAGCAACGGAAATGAAACAGACAATAGACGGCGTCAAAATTAAAAAGACAGTAGTGGAATACGCGGTGCTGACGGCGGCGACCGTGATTCTCGCGGTTGGCATCCGCTTTTTTAAATATCCCAACAACTTTTCATTCGGCGGGGTCACCGGCCTCGCGGTCCTGCTCGGCGGCGCGCTGCCCTGGAGCGTGAGCACGACGGTGTTTGTCATCAATATCGCGCTCGTCGTGGTCGGCTTTCTCTTTCTCGGGCGCGGGTTCGGGGTCAAAACGGTATATGTCAGCGTGCTGATGTCGGCGGCGCTTTCCCTGCTCGAGCGCTATGTGCCGATGGACGCGCCGCTGACAAGCCAGCCGCTGCTCGAGCTGCTCTTCGCCGTCGGCCTGCCGGCCTTCAGCTCGGCGATCCTGTTTAATATGGAGGCGTCGAGCGGCGGCACCGACGTCATCGCGATGATTCTCAAAAAATACACCAGCGTCAATATCGGGGCCGCGCTCTTCTGCTCCGACCTGCTCATCACCGCCGCGTCGTTCTTTGTCTTCGACGCGGAAACCGGCCTGCTCTCGGCGCTCGGCCTGCTTCTCAAATCCCTCGTGATCGACAACGTGATCGAGAGCATCAATCAGTGCAAGTATTTCACGGTTGTGTGCAGCGACCCCGAGCCGATCTGCGCCTTTTTGCAGCAGGAGCTCGGCCGCTCGGCGACGGTCTGCGAGGCGCGCGGCGCCTACAGCGGAGAGCGGAAATATCTTGTGCTCGCCGTCATGCGCCGCCGCCAGGCCGTGCAGCTGCGCAATTTCATCCGCGACAACGCCCCCGGCTCCTTTATCATGATCACGAACAGCAGCGAGATCATCGGCAAGGGATTTCGGGGTTTTAACTGAGAGGGGGGTGCGAAGGATGGCAGAGGTGATCGCGCGGCGGCAATTTGCCCCGCTGTATATCGCGCTGGACATTCTCTTTTTGCTGGTTTTTGCGGCGCTGCTGCTGTGGCGCAGAAAATACGCGACGGTGATCGTCGGCCTGCTCGCCGGGGCGCTGTATATGATCGTGGACTACGGGATTTTTCATCTTGTCTGCGGCGCGCGGGAGATCACGCCGGGCTACAGCCTGTTCTGGGTGCTGCTCTGGATGTCGATGAGCTATGGCTTCACCAACTTCGCGTGGATTTGGCTGTGGATTTCCAAGGACCGGCATCTGTTCGAGTGGTCGCTGCTGATCCTCGGCTGGTGGTTCTGCTGCCCGCTGTTGACCCGCAGCTTTGCGGGCGGCGGCGCGCTCATCACGATTCAGCGCACGACGGGCGCTTATCACGGCTATATGGCGTTGATCCTTCTCGTGGGCTATCTCGGCCTGATTGTTTGGAATCTCGCGCAGCCCGGCCGCGCGCGGCGGGTGAATATTCCCTGGCTGCTCGCCATCGGCGTTCTGGTGCAGTTCGGCTGGGAGCTCGGGCTGCTGCTCGGCGGCATCCGCAGCGCGGGCCTCGACCCGTTGGCCAAGCTCGCGCCGCTCGTCGTCAATTCACTGCTCGAGACCAATTTGGGTATGCCCTATATCTACCTCATTTTTCTCGCCTTTTCGCGGCGGCGAACCGAATCGCTCGCGCCCCGGCGCGCGCCGTTGTCGCTGCTCGCGCGTCTGGAGGAGAACAACCGCGAGCGGGTTCGCGGCGAACCTTCGGAATATCTACAGTGAATAATACAAATTGTATAATACAGGAGGCGTACAATGCCCGCGATCGTATGGAAGGGGATCACCAGAGCCGACGACCCGATCCTGCGCGAACACGCGCCCAGACCGGCGCGCGCGAAGAGTCTGGCGGTTCCGGAACATCCGCTGTGGTCGTCGCTGCCCCTGGCGCTGCCGTTTGCGGCGCTCTGCTTTGCGCTGCTGTTTTTGAAAAGAAGCCGGATGGCCGGGGCTCCGCTGGATGTCCGTTGGCTCCCCGCCGGGATTTTGGCGGGGCTGCTGGGCTGCTTCGCCCATGAATGGCTCCACGCCGTCTTACAGCCGCGCGGCGCGGTGGCGTATATCGGCCTGATTCCCGCTCAGTTCATGTTTTATATGAAGTGCAAGGAGCCTCTGACGCGGCGGCGGTTTATCGCGATGTCGCTGCTGCCGGTGGTACTGGGCGCCGTGCCGGCGGCGCTCTTCGCCGCTTCGTCCAATCCGGCGGCGAACGCCGTTCTGTGGCCGATGGCCATGATCGGGTTTATCTCCCCCGCCCCGGACTATCTGAACGTCTGCGCGGTTTTGCGGCAGACGCCGAAGAGCGCGTATATTCAGGACGACGAGCAGGGCCTCTGTTGGTATACGGATATTGAAACCGGCTAAAAGGCCTAAAAAAGAGAAAGCCGAAGATTGCGTTCGGGTAATTTCAACAAGGCCAGAGGCGCTGGGCGAATAATTGCTTTATGAGAAACGGACGGCTCCTGCTGCGGAAGGGACGGAAGCGCAGACCGGCGATATAAAAAAGACGGCTTTTGAGGAAAAGCCGTCTTTTTTATATCGCTTTCTGCCTGATGCGCGGCAAAAAGCAGTGAGCCAATGGTAAATTCGCCTGAAATTCTGCGTGTGTGCCGGTGATGAAAGGACCTTTGAGATCGTCAAGCCCGACGGAAACAAAGACAAAGTATTTATTTCAGCTTGTTGATTTTGTCTTGGGTCCGAATGGTTTTCACGAGCTGATAAATAAAG
>CAZKRQ010000013.1:0-13361 GCA_964555125.1 uncultured Oscillospiraceae bacterium | reverse complement strand
TCCAGCCGCTCCTCCACCCTCTTATCGATCTCGGCCTTGGAGAGATTGTCGTGATTGTGCAGCTCCATCGCCTCGGCGATCTGCGCGCCGATGGTCATCGTCGGGTTCAGCGCGGTCATCGGGTCCTGAAAGATCATCGAGATCTTGTCGCCGCAGATCGAGCGCATCTCCGACTTGCCCAGCTCCAGCAGATTCTGCCCGTCAAAGACGATCTCGCCGGAGGTGACGCGGCCGGTGCGCTCGGGCAGCAGCCCCATGATCGCCAGAGAGGTCGTGGTCTTTCCCGCGCCGGTCTCGCCGACGATGCCGAGCGTTTTGCCCCGCTCGACCGAAAAGCTCACCCCGTTGACCGCACGCACGACCTCGATATCCGACTTATAGATGACCGAAAGATCGCGAATGGTCAATAAATTATCCTGCTTGTCCATGGATGCTTACCCCCTTAATCCTTGAGCTTCGGGTCGAGCGCGTCCCGAAGGCCGTCGCCGATCAGGTTGAGCGAAAGCGCCGTCAATACGATGGTGATGCCGGGGAAATAGAGCAGATACGGCGAGGTCGACATATAGCTGCGCGCCTCCGAGAGCATGGCGCCCCATTCCGGCCGCGGCGGCTGGATGCCCAGGCCGATGAAGGAAAGGCCGGCCGCCGAGAGGATCATGCCCGCAACGCTCATGGTGGTGTTGACGATGATGGGGCCGATGGCGTTGGGCAGGATGTATTTGATGATCATGCGCATATTGCTCGCGCCGTATGAGCGGCCCGCCTCGATAAAGTCCTGCTCGACCACGGTCAGGATCGTCGAGCGGACCAGACGCACCGTGCCGGGGATCGAGGAAATCGTGATCGCGATGAGCAGGTTCGTCAGGCTCGGGCCCAGCGCGGCGATGATCGCCAGCGCGAGCAGCATACCCGGTATGCACATGACAACGTCGCAGACGCGCATGATGATGCTGTCGATCTTTCCTCCGTAATAGCCGGCCGCGGCGCCGAAAAAGCCGCCGAAGACAAGCGAGATCACGCTCGTCGCCAGGCCGATCATCAGCGACACCCGCGAGCCGTGCACCACGCGGGCGAAAACGTCGCGCCCATAGCCGTCGGTGCCGAACAGATGCTTCGCGCTCGGCGGCTGAAGCCGGTCGGCGGCCACGTTGGTGATGCCGTAGTCGTAGTCGACGATGACGTCGGCAAACACCGCGACCAGCGCGATAATGACGAAGATCACAAGACCGATCATCGCGGCCTTGTTCTTCTTCATGCGCCGCCAAATTTCTTTCCACTGGCTTTTCTTTTTATACTTCTTTATCGGTTGTCTCTTTTCTTCCACCGCGCTCACCCCTTCTTTGTCGAAATGCGCGCCTTGATCCGCGGGTCAACAAACGCGTACACAATGTCGATAATCAGCATGATCAGGCAGAAAAGGGTCGCCAGCAGCAGCGTGCTGGTGAGCACGACCGGGTCGTTTTTCTGCCGGATGCCCTCGACGACATACTGGCCGACGCCCGGCATGGCGAAAACGGTCTCCGCGATGACGGCGCCGCCGAGCATACCGCTGAAATTCATGCCCAGCACGGTGATGACCGGCAGCAGCGCGTTTTTGAGGGCATGGCGCAGGATGACGATCTTCTCGCTGGCGCCCTTGGCCCGCGCCGTGCGGATATAATCCTGACGGATGGTCTCGAGCATGGCCGAGCGGGTGATGCGCAGCAGGCTCGCGATGCCGCCCGCGGAAAGCGTGATCAGCGGCAGGACCATGCTGCGCCAGCTATCCATGCCGCTGGTGGGCAGAACGCCCAGATTGACCGCGAAGATCATGATGAGCATCAACCCGAGCCAGAACCCGGGCACGGCGGCGAAAAAGAGGGCGAGCACCGTCAGCGTCGTGTCGAGCGGCGAATACTGCTTGACGGCCGAAACGACGCCCAGCGTGATGCCGATCGCCGCGCTGATCACCATCGAGAGCAGCGCCAGCTTGAGGGTGGTCGGGAAGCGGACGGCGATCTCCTTGACGACCGGCTGCTTGGTGCGGTAGGAGGTGCCGAAATCGCCCTTGAAGATATTCACGATATAGTTGAAAAAGCGGGTAAAAAACGGCTGGTCATAGCCGAGCTCGTGGTTGAGCTGGTCTTTCTGCTCCTGCGTCGCCGTCGGCCCCAAAATCGAGCTTGCCGGATCACCTGGGGTAAACTGCATAATGGAGTAGACGATAAACACGACGCACAGCAGAATGGGGATCGTGATGAGCAATCGCTTGATGATGTATTTGAGCATCGCCCCTGCTCCTTTCAAAATCAAATCATGACCACCCCCTTCTTTAAGGGGGTGGCGCTTTGCGTCCGCCGCAGCGGCAAACGCGCCTGCGAAAACGATAAAACAGGAAAAGCTGCCCCGCCTCCAAAGAGACGAGGCAGCTTGGTCGTTACAGGATCAGAAGGACCTCGAAGAAATTATTCCCAGTGCAGGTTGATGCCCCAGATCTCGGTGGAGACCTTCTCGTCGTCGACCAGGCCAACCTTGGAAATCTGCGCAACCTCGGTCGCCATGACAGGGCAGATCGGCAGATCCTCATAGGCGATCGTGAAGATCTGGGTATAGAGCTCCTGCCGCTTGGCGAGGTCGGTCGTCTCTTTCGCCTGCTTGGACAGGGCGGCGATCTCGTCGCTCTTATAGCCGGTCATGTCGGGCATCTGGCTCAGGCCGTCGTAATACTGCGCGACATACGCCATATCGTGGATCTCGGTGGACAGGCTGAACGGCATCATGTTGAAGTTGAGCACAAACAGATAGTTGTTGAAGAGGGTGTTGGCCTCGACAACCTCGACCTCGAAGTTCAGGCCGATCTCGCTGAGCTGCTGTTGCAGGGAGACGGCGAGCTTTTCCTGAGACTGAATCACGCGAACCGGCTCGGTGAGGGTGACGCCGTCGGCATAGCCGGCCTGCGCCATGAGCTCCTTCGCCTTTTCAACATCATAGGTATAGTGGGGCAGGTCGTCGTAATCCGGCGCGCCCGCCATTCTCTCGGAGTAGAACGCATCCCACGGCTTGCCCTTGCCCTCGCCGACAATCAGGGTGATCGCCTCGCGGTCGATGGCGTAGCTGATGGCCTGGCGGACCTCTTTTTTGTCAAACGGCGCCTGAGTGGTGTTGAAGAGGATGAGCTGCACGCCGTCGGCCGCTTTCCAGACGACGTTGTATTTGTCGTTGCCCTCAAAGCGAATCGCGTTGGACGGCTGCACGAAGGAGAGCATGTCGACCTCGTCGGCCTCCAGCGCCATGGTCATGGTCTGCTCGTCGCCGAAGATGCGGTAATTGAGGTGCTTGATCTCCGGCGCGCCGCCGAAATAGTCCTCGTTGGCCTCAAGCTCGACGTTGTTGAAGCCGTCATAGTTGACGAATTTATACGGGCCGGTGCCGACGGGGCTGAACTTGTGCGCGTCGCCCAGCTCGGTGATCGCCTTCTCGTTGACGATGTCGATGGTGGCGAGCATCATCATAAACAGCGGGTTCGGCGCGGTCGCGTAGATCTTGCAGTTATAGTCGTCGATGATCTCGGTGTGGTCGTAATAGGTCGCGTCGTTGGCGTAGAAGGAGTAGTCCTTCATGTGGTCGTAGGTATACGCGACGTCCTCGGTGGTGAACGGGTCGCCGTTGTGGAAGGTGACGCCTTCGCGCAGCTTCACCGTGACGACGGTGCCGTCCTCGTTGGGCTCAAAGCTCTCGGCGAGCTCGCCGACATACTGGCCGTCCTTGAGCTCGAGCAGGGTGTCGAACACGTTGGCGAGCACATACTGCTCCTCGCGCTGAATGGCGGTCATCGGCTCGAACGAATCGACCGAAAGAACGATGCCGATGCGCACCGTGTCTTTGGCGGAATTGCCCGAAACGCCGCCCTCAGACGGCTGGTCGTTTTGCTTCTGGCCGCAGCCCGCAAACAGGCTGAGCGCCAAAACCAAAGCCAATACAATGCTGATAGACTTTTTCATTTGCTTTCCCTTTCCAAATTCCTTTTTCGCTTTAATGAGAAAAAGTGTTTTTAGTATTATAGCAATAACGCTTCGGAATTTCAATATATTTTTAACCCTTATTAAAAAATTTAAATAAATTCCAGCTCTTCCAGTTTTTATAGAAGGTTCTCAATCCATCAAATGTTCCCGCCCGTTCCCTCCGCTTCTCTCCGCGGGCTGACGGGAAGTATTCTATGCTCTCTTCGCCGGTTGCCGCCCTCGGGGATGCATACCGGCGGGGAAACGGATCTGTGAAAGCGGGACGGAAAAAGCGCAAAACAGCGCACCGCTCCTTTCGGACCGACAGAGAAAAACGGAGTGATTCGCGAGCGAACCACTCCGTTTTTTCCCCTCCCAATGTCAGTCATCCCAGTCGCAGAGCTTGATCGAGCCGCTGACGGTCGAGGCCGTGATCGCGACGTCTCTGCCGCCGTATTCGCTCGAGCCCTCCGAGCCAAAGGATTTTTCGCGATATAAATCCTTCACACTGCCGCTGACGCTGCTGAAGTCAAAAACATAGCCCATATCCCTTGGCAGCTGTATCTTGACCGAGCCGCTGGTGCTCTCGGCCACGATGCGGGTGGTGTTCTGGGCCGCCTTTACCTTCACGCTGCCGCTGGTCGTGCCGGCGTCGATTGTGACAAATCCCTCATATACCTTGACCGAACCGCTCGTCGACACGGCCGAGAGGGTCTCCCCGCCCTGATATACCTTGACCGAGCCGCTGGTCGTGGAGACCGAAACCGCCTTGCCCGGCGCGTTGAGCTTGACCGAGCCGCTCGTGCTGGCGAGATCATAGTCCATCGGCGAGGCCTGCGGCACATAGACGACGACCTTGCAGTTGCCCCACGAAAAGAGGCCGAACTGCGGCTTTTGCTCCACCTTCAAAACCCCGTTATTCTGCGTCACGCTGATCTGCTCCCTCGAGGTCGCGCCAAAGCCGCGATAGAATTCAACCATTGTTTCGCTGCCGCTGTGCTCGACGACCTCGACCGCGTAAGAGAGGGTCGAGACCTCAACCGAGGTCACGCCGCGATAGCTCTCGCTCAAAACCATTTCCCGTCTCCCGTCCCAATTCCATTCGGCCTGGCCCGGCCGGCCCACCCACCAAAGCATCCGCACCGCCATTGCAAGCAGCCCCAACAGCAGCACGCTGAGCACCACGATCCTCACAATCAACGATGTTTTACGACTCATGCTCATCCTCCAATTCGACAACCGCCTTGATAATGCCGCTCAGCACGCCTGCAATGGGCCAGATGATCCATGTAATATGCCAGTGCATCGTCAAAAAGCTCCAGAGAAGATAGACCGCGGTGACAACCGACCAATAGATCGACATGATCGACCTGAGCTTTCTCCCCCGCGGCGAGGCGTACAATCTGGACTCCTCGATGGACTGCCTGTTAAAGTCCTTGAACTCCCGCGGGGTCGACATGTTGCTGTAGACCAGAAGCCCCGTCGCAACCGCGGCGAGCGCCAGCAGAATCGCCACCGAGACCGTCGACACCGCGTCGCTCTCACACAGCGAAAACCCCACGACGACCGCGGGCCCGAGGATATACAGCGCGACGGCGATGCCCGACATGCGCGCGTTGCGCCGGCGGTAAAACTGCGCCTGCGATTTAAACTCGTCGTCCGGCATCACCTCTTTGATCAGCGCGTCGACATCCCCCATGTTGGCGACCGTCTGGCTATAGGCCTGGGTCTCGCTCATGCCCTGCCGCAGATAGTCCTCAAAGCGGTCGTTCATGTTCGAGGCGAGCTCCTCGCGCAGCTCGGACGCCTTTTTGCTGCGCGGCACCTCGGCGAACAGAACGTCGATATAATTTTTGATTTTGTTATTCATGCTTCCCCTTTACCTCCTAAAAGCATATCCAGCATCTGCCTGATCCGGGCCCAATCCTCGACGTTTTCCTCGAGCAGCGCCCGACCCGAAGCAGTCAGCGAATAATATCGCCGCCGCGCGCCGGTGTTCTCGTCGCCCCAATACGAGGCGATGTGGCCCGCCGCCTCCAGGCGGCGAAAGGTGGTGTACAGCGTCGCCTCCTTGAGCTCCAGCTTTCCGCCCGTTGCCGTGACAACATTTTTGTTGATCTCATAGCCGTAGCTGTCGTGCGCCTTGAGCTGCGCCAGAATGACCGTATCGGTATAGCCCCGGAATATATCCGACAAATTGAGCATGGACTCCCTCCTTTCTCCGTGCCGAATTGCCGCGAAGCCGCCGCCCTCTTTTTTTGCGCGCAACGGGCCGCCCCGTTCCCAGGCCGTCCAAAAAGGGCGCGGCGCGGTTTTGGAAGCGCCGCCGCGGATGCCTCGCTGTTTTGATATACAATTTATCACGTTATACATCATCTGTCAAGGTATATTTGAAATAAATATATTTTATTCTTTTCCCTCTCTCTTTCGCCGCTCCGCGCGGCACAAACAAGCGCCCGGCCGACCTGCGACCGGGCGCGAAAAGCGCTTATTTCATATAGAGACCCACCAGCGCGAGGTCCGCGTCGTAGGACAGGGTAAAGGTCGCCGTTCCGTTCTCGTATTGCGCGACGACGATCGCCACGGCATACGCCTCGCCGGTTTCCCGGTCCTTCGTGCCCGACGTCCCCGTGTCCTTCACCCCGTCATAGGCGCCGAGCGCGTCCAGCGCTCCGCCCCAGGCCGTCTCGAGATCCTCCACCGTGACCGCGTCCTGTAAATCGGCGCGCAGGCGGTTCACAACCGCCTCGAAATCCCGCGTGTTGATCAGCGCGACGTCCTGCTCCGCCTGCGCCGTCACAGCGTCGCCGTCGAAGCCATCGGGCAACCCGGGCGCGCAGGCGGCCAGCGCAAGGCAGAGGATCAGCAGCAGCGCCGCGCACAGATAGATTTTCGTATTTTTCATATCCTTCCTCCTATCCGTTATCGCGTCCGCGCATGGTCAGGCGGTCGATGAGCCTTTTAAACGGGGGCGCTTTGAGAATCACATACAGAAGCAGCGCGCCCGTCAGATTGAGGATAAAATCATCCACGTCGGCGCAGCCGCGTTGAAAGACAAACTGCGCCGCCTCGATCGAGAGGATGACCGCCGCCATCGCGAGAAGGAACCGCCAGGGCGAGCGCATACGCGGATAAAGCAGCGGCAGAAACAGGGCGAACGGCATGAACGCCAGCAGGTTCCCGAATATATTGATAAAAAAATCCCAATAGGTGATCGCCCCGCTCTGAATGTTTCTGAAATAGAGCGAGATCGTGCGAAACGGGTGAATGTTGACCGACCCGCTCAGCTCCGCCCAGCTCTTGCCGCTCTCCCAGACGAATTCCGGGCCAAGGTTGCGGCCAAAGGCGTCGTCGAAGAGCGTAAAGGTCAGCAGCAGGAGAAGATAGAGAACAAAAAACGCCCGAAAGGTCAGCCGCATCACCTGCCGCGCCGCCTGGCCACTCACCGAGCGGCTCAGGCTGAAGCTGCCGAAATAAACGCATAAGCAGCCCGCCCCCAACAGGATCAACCGGTCGCTGGGGCGCAGCATGACGCCGGCATCCAGCTCGAGCAGAAAATAATAGCCATACGCGAGCAGGCCAACGGCATACATCAGGCAGGCCGCGGCGCGCAGCGCTCTTTTTCTCGCGATACCCTCGCCCCCTTTCTGTGTTTTCGCCAGTATACCACACCGGTCTGGTTTGAGCAATCGAATTTTGCAGCGCAATTTCTCCCCTCGCCTCGCGCCGGATTCGCGCGATTTATCGGCGCGGGACTTCGGCTCCCCCCTGCGGCTTTACAAATCGCGCCGCGTGTGTTAAAATCGCTTCGCCGTTTTCGGCACGAACACTTTATCCGTTTTGAGGGGAAAGAGAATGACACTGCTCTTCGTTGTGATCTGCGTCGCCTTTGTCGGCCTGGGCCTGCCGGATTCGCTTCTCGGCGCGATCTGGCCTGTGGCGCGCGCCGAGCTCGCGGCGCCGCTCGCCGCAGCGGGGTTTGTTTCCGCGCTCGTCTGCTGCGGCACGATCGTCTCAAGCCTGGCGAGCGCGCGCCTCACCGCCCGTTTCGGCCCGCAGCGCGTTACGGCGGCCAGCGTCGCGCTGACCGCCGTCGGCGTGGCCGGCTACGCGCTCTCTCCCTCCCTGTGGTGCCTGCTTCTCTTTGCGCTGCCGCTGGGCGTCGGCGCGGGCTCTGTCGACGCGGCGCTCAACAGCTTCGTCGCGCTGCATTTTGAGGCGCGACATATGAATTGGCTGCACTGCTTTTGGGGCGTCGGCGCGACGCTCGGCCCGGTGATTGTCTCGCGCTTCATCGCGGCGGGGGCCGGCTGGCGGGCGGGCGCGGGCGCCATCGCGGCGATGCTCGCGGCGATCGCCTGCGTCGTTCTTCTCTCTTTCCCGCTCTGGCGGCGCGCGGCGGGGAGCCCCGGCGCGCGGGAGGCCGAGGCGCACCCCCTGCGCAACCGCGAGGTGCTGCGCATCCCCGGCGTGCTCTTCACCATGCTCTCCTTCTTCTGCTACAGCGGCGTCGAGCTGACCACCGGCCTGTGGGCCGCGAGCTACCTCGCCGGCTGCCGCGGCCTGGCCGCCTCGACGGCGGCGGGCTGGGTCTCGGCCTTTTACATCGGCATCGCGGCGGGCCGGCTGGTCTGCGGCTTTATCAGCGCGCGCGTGCAGGACAAAGCCCTGATTCGGGCCGGCTGCGCCGTCGCCGCCTGCGGCATTGCCCTGCTGGCGCTTCCCCTTCCCAGCCGGTTCTGCTTCGCGGCCCTCATCCTTCTCGGCCTGGGCTGCGCGCCGATCTTTCCCTGCATCATCCACGACACGCCCCGCCGGGCCGGTCCGCGGGCCGCACACGCCGCCATCGGCCTCGAGATGGCGACCGCCTACGCGGGCAACACCCTGATCCCGCCTCTGGCCGGGCTGCTCGCGCAGAGCTTTTCCGTCGCGCTTCTTCCGGCCCTCCTCTTTGTCTGCCTCGCTCTTCTGGTCCTGTGCAACGAGGCCGTCAATCTCTCAATATGCAAAAGAGAGCGCGCCGGCGGGCGGGATACCGCATAACGCGCGGCCCCGCCGCCCATGCCGCAGGGCTTCTCCCTTACCCCATACCGAAAACGCTTTCCCTCGCTCTTTCCGGCGCGGCAAAACGCCCCGTCCACAATCCGGGAGCGGGGCGAATCCTTATAAACCCGTATTCACAGCCGCAGCGCCGCTTGCCCGGCGCCCTCCGTGAATACGGGTTTTTATTCTGTCTGTTCAGAGCCGCTCAGGCCTTTCTCTCGCCGAGCAGGGCCGCGCCGATAATGCCCGCGTCGTTGCCAAACTTCGCTTTCACGATTTTGGCCTGCGGCACAAATTCGCTTTCGTAAATATCGAGCGCCTCCACCCGCGCGCGCAGCGGCACGAGAAGATTTTCGCCCTCATTGCTGACGCCGCCGCCGATGATATAGACATCGGGCCGCATAAAGACCGAGAGATTGCTGATGCCCAGCGCCAGATAGTCAATATACCGATCCACGACCGCCTTCGCCGCCGCGTCGCCCTGCCGCATTGCGTCCCACGCCAGACGCCCGTTGACCTTGCTGATGTCGCCGCCGCACATTTCCCGCATCAGCGACTCGGGGTGGCCGGCAATGGCGCGGATCGTGTCGCGGATCAACGCCGTGACCGACGCGTAGCTCTCCAGACATCCGCGGCGCCCGCAGCTGCACGGCTCCCCATTCGCCTCGATCACCATGTGGCCGATCTCACAGCCGAAGCCGGTGCCGCCATTGTAGATCTGCCCATCGATGACGACGCCGCTGCCGACGCCGGTGCCGAGGGTGAGCATGATGCTGGTTCCCTCGTTGCCCATATCCCCCGCCATCACCTCGCCGAGCGCCGCGCAGTCCGCGTCATTGGCAAGGCAGACCGGCTTATCGATATGCTTCTGAAATTCGCCGATGATGTCCGCGTCCCGCCAGCCCAGATTGTTCGCGAAGATCACCCTGCGCGTGGCGGGGTCGACCGTGCCCGGCGTGCCGATACCGATCGTCTCAATGTCATCCAGGGTGAGCTGCGTGCCCTCCAGCGCCTTGTGCGTCGCGTCCGCCATATCCGCCACAACGCGGGCGAAGCCGCGCCCGCTCAGGGTCGGCGTGCTGTATTTCGCCAGCATCTGCAGCGACTCGTCGAGAACGCCGACCGCAATATTTGTGCCGCCAAGATCAATGCCGAGATAATGCTTCATTGTGGGCCGCTCCGTTTCTTTTATTCTCTGTCATCCTTAGCTTAACATTGTTGCTTTGGCGAAAACAAGCTTTTCCGAAAAAGAGTGAAGGCCCGCGTAAATTTAGAGGATTTTTTCGACAGCCGCGCGCACCTGCTCGAGCGTCATATCCCGCTCGCGGGCAATGCGCGCAAGATCCTCATATTCCGGCTTCCGGCGCGCAATCCCCATGCCCTGCGCCGTCTTGACGCGCACCGCGCCCAGCGGCGTATCGAGCGATTGAACCGTCCGCGTCAGACAGGTCCGCGCATAGGCGTACTGCCGCACGCCGAGGGTCGTCGTGTGTCGCAGCATCAGCGCGGCAAACCGCTCCGCCTCCTGCGCGCGCGCCAGACAGCAGAGCATCTGCGCCGCGCGGCCCTTTTTCATCGTGATCGGCTGGCACCAGACGTCGAGCGCCCCCTGCCCGAGCAGCGTCTCGCACGCGAAGGCGAGCGCCTCGGGCGTCATATCGTCGAGATTGCAGCGCAGCTCGACCACCTGCTCCGCCTCGTTTTCCTCTGTCTCGCCGGTCTCGACCCGCATCGCGCGCACGCAGTTGAGCGCCGCGAAGTCCTTCTTTCCCATCCCGTAACCGACCGCGCGCAGGCAGCCGGCCGGTCGCGCGCCAAAGCGCCCGGCGAAATGCGCGAGCAGCGCCGCGCCGGTCGGCGTGCACAGCTCCCCCGATTCCACGCCCGCATACGAGGGGATCTCCGCGAGGAGCCTCGCGGTCGCCGGCGCGGGCACCGGCAAAAGCCCGTGCGCGCAGCGCACAAAGCCCCCGCCCGTATTGACCGGCGACGCGACGATCTCGCCGGGCGCGAGCATCTGCACGAGCAGGCAGCAGCCGACGATGTCCGCGACCGCGTCGAGCGCGCCGACCTCGTGAAAGTGCACCTGATCGGGCCGTTCGCCGTGCACCTCCCCCTCTGCGCAGGCGATGGCGCGGTAGACGGCGGCGGCGTGCTCGCGCACGGCGCCGGGCAGCGGCAGGCTCTCGATCAGCCGGCAAATATCGCCCAGCGAGCCCTGCCCATGCGCCTGCGGCTCATCCGGCCCCTCCTCGACGCCGCCGACCTCGACCCTATAGTGCGTGCCCTTCACGCCCTGCTTGCAGACCTCCTGCGCGCTGATCTCCACGCCCGGCAGCCCCAGCCCGTTCATGGTCTCGATAAAGGCCCGGCGCTGCGGCGCGTCAAGCAGCTCATACAGCGCGGCGCACAGCATATCGCCCGCCGCGCCCATTTTGCATTCAAGATAGATGACCGTCATTGCGCACTCTCCGTCTTGTTGATCGCGTTCGCGAGATAGCCCGCGCCGAAGCCGTTGTCGATGTTGACAACCGAGACCCCGCTCGCGCAGCTGTTGAGCATGGACAACAGCGCCGACAGCCCGTTGAAATTCGCGCCGTAGCCGACGCTTGTCGGCACGGCGATCACCGGGGCCTGCGCCAGGCCGCCCACAACGCTCGCGAGCGCGCCCTCCATGCCCGCGACCGCCACGACAGCCCTCGCCCTCGCGATCTTCTCCATGTGCGCCAACAGCCTGTGCAGGCCCGCCACGCCCGCGTCATAGATGCGCACGACCCGGCTGCCCAGCGTTTCGGCCGTCAGCGCCGCCTCCTCCGCGACCGGCATGTCGCTCGTGCCCGCCGACACGACCGCCACCAGCCCCGTGCGGGGGCGCTCCCGGTTCGGGTTGACGACGCCGAGCCGCGCAATCTCATGGTAGACAAAATCAAACCGCTTGGACAGCTGCGCGGCGGCCTCGGCCGGCAGGCGGGTGATCAGAATATCGGTCTCGCCGTGCTCCAGCATATTGCGGGCGATCGCCTCGATCTGCCCGGGCGTCTTGCTCTGCCCATAGATGATCTCGGGCACGCCCTGGCGCAGCGCGCGGTGGTGGTCGACCTTCGCGAAGCCGAGATCGTCAAACGGCGCCGTCTTGAGCTGCACGAGCGCCTCGTCGGGCGTCACGCCGCCGTCCCTCACCGCGCGCAGCAGCTCTATTGTCTGTCTCGCATCCATGGTTCACGTTTCCTTTCTCGGCGCAAGGTCCAGCACCGTGCTCTCGAAATATTTCCCGAATTCTGCTCCGACCTCATCCGCGTGCTCGATCAGCCGCGCAAACTGCGGGCGCGGAAGCTGGATCCTGGCTGTGTTCCCCTCCACGCGGACGCGCAGGTCGCGCAGCCCGAGCGAAAAGAGAAAATTTTCGCTCGCCTCAACCTGCGCAAGCGCCTGCGCGGTGATCGCCGTGCCGGCCGGAATCCGGGTGGCGAGGCACGCATAAGCGGGCTTCTGCGCGGTAAACAGGCCGGCTTTTTCGCTGCGCGCGCGCACCTCGGCCTTCGTGAGGCCGCATTCGCGCAGCGGCGAGCGCACGGACAGCTCCGCGAGCGCGCGCATCCCCGGCCTGTCGCCGCTGTCGTCCGAGGCGTTCGTCCCGTCCAGCAGCAGCGAATATCCGTCTTTTTGCGCCGCATCGCGCAGCCTCGTGAACAGCGTTTTTTTACAGTGATAACAGCGGTCGGCGGGGTTTGCGGCAACCGCGCCGTCCGCGAGAATATCCGTCTCCAGCACGGTCAGCCCGACCCCCAGCTGGTCGCACAGCCGCCGCGCGTCCGCGAGCTCAAACGCGGGCTGAAACGCGGTTTTGAGAAAATAGGGCCTGATGTCGCAGCCGCATTGCCGCGCCGCGTACAGCAGGTAGGCCGAATCCGTCCCCCCCGAAAAGGCGAGCGCCGCGCGGGGATGGCGCGCAAAAAAATCCTCCAGTTCCATAAACCGTTCCCTCTGTCCGGCCGCAAAAAAGCGCCGTGAACCCACCGAACAAAAAACTGTCCGGCACCTTCATGGCGCTTCCCTTGGACAAAATAAATCTCTGCGCCTTCCTGGCGCTGTTTCGGCTTTATTATACTACGCCGCCGCCGCACCGTCAAGGAGAGCGGAGCCCAAAAGCCGCCCGCAAAGACGGCGGCAGCGCGGGAACGGGCAGACACCAGAATCCCCCCGAAGTGTCTCGGGGGGATTCTTCTCACGGAAAAGGCTCGCTCAGCGGGAGATCACCTCAACCGTGTCGCGGGCAATCATGATCTCCTCATTGGTCGGCAGGACCATCGCCTCGACCCGGCTGCCCTCGGCGGAAAT
>CAZKRQ010000012.1:0-15003 GCA_964555125.1 uncultured Oscillospiraceae bacterium | reverse complement strand
AGCGGGCCGGTATTGCGTTTATCCACCAGGAGCTGAAGCTCTTTGACCTGCGCAGCGTGGCGGAGAATATCATGATCTCGCGTCTGCCGGCAAGCGGGCCGTTCCGATTTGTGGACGATCGGAAAAAGAACGCCGAGGCGAAAAAGTGGCTGGACATTGTCGGGCTTGATGTGAAGCCGACAACCCGCCTCGGCGAGCTGAGCATCGCGGAACAGCAGCTGGTCGAAATCGCCAAAGCACTGTCGCTGGAGGCACAGATTATCATTTTTGACGAGCCGACGTCTTCTCTGACGGCGCACGAAACAGAGGTGCTGTTCGAGATCATCCGCAGATTCAAAGAAGAGGGAAAATGCATTATTTACATATCTCACAAATTCGATGAGATATTCAAAATCTGCGATAAGGTCACGGTCCTGCGCAACGGAAAGAATGTCGGCACGATCGAGGTGCCGAAGGCCACGCCGGATGAACTGATCAATCTTGTGATCGGACGAAAGCTGGATCAATACTTCCCCCAGCTCCCTGAAGCGCCGCAGGCCGACGCGCCGGCTGTTCTGGAAGTAAAAGAGCTTGAGAACAAAAAGCTCAACGGCGTCAGCTTTCAGCTGAAAAAAGGAGAAATACTGGGGCTGTTTGGCCTCGTGGGCGCAGGGCGCTCTGAAACGGCGCGCGCGATTTTTGGCATAGATAAGCTTTATTCGGGCGAGATCTTCATCAACGGCGAGCGGATCAGGCGGATGAATCCCCGCAAGGCCATGAAAAAAGGGTTGAGCTTTTTAACCGAAAACCGGCGCGAGGAAGGCCTCGTGATGAAGATGAACATCCGGGAAAACCTCACCACGCCGATCATTTCAAAGCTCGCGATCCCCGGCCTCGGCTGCATCCGGGCAAAGAGAGAAAAGTCGCTTGTACAGGATGCGTTTGAGCGGTTTATGATCAAGGCCACCGGGCCGAAACAGCGGGTGAGCACCCTGTCGGGCGGGAATCAGCAAAAGGTAGTCCTTTCAAAATGGATCATGACGGAATCGAATGTCCTGATTCTGGACGAGCCCACCCGTGGGGTGGATGTGGGCGCAAAAGCCGAGATTTACGAGCTGATTGTGGAACTGGTCAACCAGGGGCTTTCGGTCATCATCATTTCCTGTGAGGAGGACGAGATCCTCGAGATGAGCCATCGCATTCTGGTGATGAATCAGGGAAGGATTATCGGTGAATTCGACCGAGAGCAGGCGTCGACCGAGAAGCTTCTGAGACTGTGCATGGAGGGAGGGGCAGCGAAACATGAGTAAGGCGGAAAAAGTAAAGGGCTTTGTCTTTAAAAACGCTGTGAATATCCTTCTGGCCTGCCTTTTGATTTTTATTCTGATCAGGATGCCGTCCTTTTTCAGGCCTGCGAACCTGATTTCGCTGGCTTCGGGCGGCTGCTGCTTCGGCATTATGACGATCGGCATGACAATGCTGATGCTCAACGGCTATATCGATATTTCACTCGGCGCGCAGCTCTATCTTTCGGGGGTCATCACCATCAAGATTTATCAGGCGACCAACAGCATCTGGCTTTGCCTGCTGATTTCTATGATTACAACGACCTGTGTGAGCATGTTCAACGGTTTGCTCATCGCGAAGATCGGCGTGCCATCCATGATCGCGACGTTGGCGGTCAAAAATGTATGCAAGGGCGTGGCGTCGCTGATGATCGGCAAGGAATCGGTCATCAGTATGCCCGAGAGCTTCACGACCCTCGGCCGGTATAAGATCGCGGGCATTCCAATCAGCGTCATTTCTCTGGCGGTTCTGTTCGCTTTCTTCATCGTCGTCATGAGCAAAACCAAGTTCGGCCACTACATTTACGCGATTGGCAACAATGCGGACGCGTTGCAGGCCTCGGGCGTCAATGTGTTCCGCACCCGCGAAATGATCTTTGCGATCAGCGGCGCGCTTGCCGGATATGCGGGCGTGATCAATGTCTCGCGACTGGGCGGCGCGCAGTTCAACCTCGGCGAAGGGATGGAGTTTTCCTGCGTCGCAGCCGCAGTGGTTGGGGGCACGAGCATGACAGGCGGGCGCGGAAGTATGCTCGGCTCGGTTTTGGGCGTGATCATCATCGCGGCGCTTGACCAGCTTCTTCGGCTGTTCAGCGTCTCCAACTACCTGTACGACGTCTTTTGGGGCGCGATCGTTCTGTTTACTGTCAGCGCGGATATTCTGAAAAACTACCAGATCAACCGCGAAAAAGAGCTGCGCAAACTTCAAAGCGGAAATCAAAAATGATCTCCACTTAGCGGCGGTTCCATAAGGAAACAAAGTGGTCTTATCCACCGCAAAAAGCATGGCTGCTGCGTTCTCAAATATCCGAGCCCTTTGCGCGATGCGGCCCCGCTGCGCAGGCAGGACAGGCGCTTCGTTTTCTTGTCTTACCACCCGCCTTCAGAGTGGTGCTCATAAAATAAACGGAGGATTTGAAAAATGAAAGGATTCATGCGTTCGGCCATTGCAGCCCTTTTGACTGCAGTGCTCGTGCTGTCGTTCTCGGCCTGCGGGTCGTCGGGCGGCGGCAACACCAGCGGGGGGAATACGGTTACCGAATCGGGTATGCCGGTTGAGAACCCCAACCTCAACGACGGCGTCAACCGCGTCGGAATTGCTTACTCCAACCTCGCGGCGGAGGCCACCCAGGTTTTGATTGCGGATTATGAGGCTCATTATAAAGAGTACGGCATCGATGAGCTTATCATCCTGCAAGCGGAGAACGTCCTGCAAACGCAAATCGAGCAGGTCATGGATCTTGTGAACCAGAAATGCGACATTATTATCGTCAATGCGGTGGATTCGGACGGCCTTTCGGCTGTTTGCGACCAGGTGATGGCGATGGGCATTCCGGTCATGGCGGTTGACCGCCCGGTGTTCACGGATATTTACTATACCTGCATGAGCAACAATTATCAGATCGGCCGCGACGTGGCGCGCGCCATGTGCATGATGGGGTATGAGGACGGCATGGAGCCCGAGAGCTTTAAGGTCCTCAAATGCGTCAACGGCACGACATCGGCCGCTGTGCGCGATCGCCTGGCCGGCGTCGATGATGAGCTGCAATGCTGGGAGCATGTCAAGCTTGTCGGCGAGCCGAGCATTGAGTTTGATATTGAAAAAACCTATAATGCGGTGATTGACGCGTTCACGGCGGATCCCGACATCGACGCGGTCTATGTCTCCGGCGGCAACTATGTCGCGCCGGTTGTCTCCGCGCTCGACGAGCTCGGCCTGCTGAAGCCGTATGGCGAGGAAGGGCATGTGATTGTCGCTTCGATTGACGGAACGGCCACGGAGCTCAACGGCATTCTCGCCGGGACCAACGACATCAGCGGCGTGCAGCGGTTCGACCTCTTCGGCTCCAAGATTCTGGAGGCGTGCCAGAACTACTTCAATGGGGTTTATGTGGACTCCTATGACGATGAGGATCTGGAGCCCGGCATCATTGCGACGCCCTGGAATATTGAGCATCTTCGCGGCAAGGGCCTGCTCTGGGGCCTGCCCGCCTGAAACAGGCTAAACTGAACGGATCGGGACGTCCCGCCTGCTGCTGCGGGTGGGACGTCCCGTGAAAGAAAGCATCGAAACACGGATGTTCGGAGGTAAGCAATTTTGGACAGAATATCGAACAAAACCAGAACCCAGCTAAAAAGCCCGGAGAATCGATCCGTGCAAAAGATGCTGCTGAATTATGGGCTTTATTTAGCGATTGCGGTTATTTTTCTTATTTTCTCGTTTCTGAACGAAAATTTCTGCACGCTCAATAACATGAAGAACGTGATCGATCAGTCGTCCTACTACCTCGTCTGCGCGATCGGCGTGACGTTTGTGCTGATCAGCGGCGCGAACGATATGTCTGTCGGCGCGCAGGTGGCGTTTTCCAGCGTTGTCGGCGCGCTGTATCTGGTGTCTTTTAAGAATATACCGATGTCCATGCTGTTGATGGTGTGTCTGGGCGTGCTGATCGGGCTTGTAAACGGCCTTTTTGTCGTTGTGATTGGCCTGCCTCCCTTTATCGGCACGATTTCAACGGGATATGTCGTCAGGGGGATTGTCGCATATTCCACCAAACAGTTTTCCGTTTCCGGGCTGCCGCTGCAATATACGTCGTTTGCCTGGGGGCAATTTCTCGGTTTGTCGAATTGTACATGGGTCGCAGTTGTGATCGCCGTCGTTGCGATCTATGTGTTGAAATATACTGCTTATGGCCGCAAATTGTTCGCCTGCGGCGGCAACAGAACGGCTTCCAACGTGATGGGTATCAACACGACGTGGATAAAGATTTCGGCCTATGTGGTTTCGGGCGTGCTCGCCGCGGTTTCTGCGATGCTGCTGATGTCGAGACAGGGGATGGCGAATTCCGGGACAGGCGAATTGCTGCATATGGATTGCATTGCGGCGGCCGTGATCGGGGGAACCAGCCTGAGCGGCGGACACGGCGGCGTGTTCGGCACGATTGTGGGCGTGTTCTTTATTTCGATGATTAAGAGCGGCCTGAACGCGCTGGGAGTGAACGCGTTTTGGCAGATGGTGTTTACGGGCGGGATTTTGATCTTTGCTTCGGTGCTGGACAGCTTTAAAACGCGCAGCAACGCTTGACCGGGAAGGGCAAACTACGGGCGAGCCCGACAGCCAGCCCAAAGGTTCTTTTGAGCGCGTTAAGAACAAGACGCTTAGCAGCTTTCCCCGAGAAATGGATATTGCCCGAAAACACGATCCTGCACGATAGATGAAAAAGCGCCCAAAATGTACATTTTGGGCGCATCCGTTTATAAGCTTATGGCGGTGCGCAGAGAAAGCAATCCCTCTTGAAGCTCTGCGGTTAAATCGTCGTTGATGTGCGCCTCGATGCTCAATGGGCCGCAATAGCCGGCCTTCAGCAGCGGCTGCAAAAAATGCGCGTAGCTTCCAGCATTGCCGGAGGACGGATAAAACCGCGTTTTGGGGTCGGCGAAATGAAGGTGGCGAACCGTGCCGTCCGCACAGAGGCTGACGAGCTTTTCATAGTCGTCGTTTTGTGCGGAAAAATGGTAATTGTCGGAAATAATACCGAGATTGTGCTCGCCGGCGCTCCGCACAATACGCTCGGCCTGCGCGAGTGTGGAGATGAAGCTGGTTTCGCGCTCGTTGATCGGTTCGATAAGCAGGGTCTTGCTTTCGCTGGCGCAGGCCTGCGCGTAGTATTTAACAACATCGATATAGCGGGAGGCGCCCTCGCTTTCCCATTCGATCTGCGCGGGGGTGTTGCGCCGGTTGGGGCCGCTCATGGTGATGATGTCAACGCCCATCAGCGCCGCGATGTGCAGGGCCCTGTGCACATAGCGCTTGACGTCGTCGGAGATGCCGGGCTCGGCGATCAGGCATAAACCGGCCGGAACGCCGTTGTTAAAGATGCGCACGGGCAGATTCACCTCGTCGAACAGAGCCCGATACTGCATGATATCGCTGTCTGCGAGGGGAAATAAACGCGCGAGCGATACTTCCGCATAATCATAGCCGCTTTGGGAGAGGGCGTCGATAGCGTCTTTTGCCAGGGGATCTTTCTCTGTGGCGAGCAGCAGCAAACAACTTCCGAATTTCATAAAGGTCTCCTTTTTTGAAAATTAATTGATAAATTAATGATAAACGTGTTATTATAACGTAGGGCCAGCGCGCGTGTGTGAGAATGCGCGCAGATGGGCCCGGAAAAACTCTCTCGCGAGGAAAGAAATGAAGCTAACAATTGGAGATATTGCAAAAAAATGCGGAGTTTCCACAGTGACGGTTTCCCGCGTCATCGCAAGAAGCCCCAATGTCAATGAGAATACAAGAAATCTTGTTTTGCAGACAATGCGCGAGATGAATTACAGGCCTGAGAAGGTCGCGCGGCTGATTGAGGGGGACAGCAGGCGAAAGAAGGTGATCGCGCTGCTGTCCGAGAACATTATGCGCCCTGAAAGAAGCGAGATCGTTCGATCCGTTGAGAAGCAGCTGAGTAAGAACGGGTATCTGCTCACGCTGTGTGAAACGGGAGAAAACGCGTACCGGCAGGATGAATATCTGCGGTATGTGATGGACGAGACGAGCATCTCCGGCGTTATTGTGGTATCCGGCTTGATCGATCAGAAAAAATTAGCTGAGTTTATAAAGCCGCATAGGCATAAGCCGCTGGTTTCGATCAACTGGAGCGGTACGTGGGCGTTGACAGACTCTGTTGTGCCGGACGTTTACCGCAGCGTGCTGATGGCGGTTGATTATCTGTACAGCCGGGGACACCGAGACATTGCTTTTATCAACTCGCCGCTCAACGCGACGGGTGCGTTTGAGGGCCGCATGGGTTATCTGGACGCGATGCAGGGCAAAGGTCTGGAGGCGAACGAGGAATATATTTTTGAAGGCACGATGGAAAAAGAGAGCGGCAGCAAAATCGCCCGGGAGGTGGTCTCCGCGGCGCCGCAGGTAACCGCTGTGATATGCTCGAATCTGAGCATGGCGTCCGGGTTCGCGGACGAGATGGGTAAGATGGGAAAATCCGTCCCGGAGGACGTCAGCATCATCTTGTCGGGCATCACTGTGCCGCGCAATCAGGGTTACAGCTTTTCTTCGATTGGCGCAAGCTATGATGAGGCGGGCATTGAGGCGGTGAACAACCTCCTCGAACGCATCAAGGAGCTGGAGGAAGATGGAGAGATGAGCCTGAACAATCGCCGCGTGATCCTTGAGCCGCATTTATATGAGGAGCAGACAGTGCGCTTTATCCAACAAGGGCCGCAGGGTGAGGGCTAAAACGGAGTTTTGCGCGGAGTCCTCCGCCAAAAGCGCCGCAGTGAAGCGAAGACGGGAGAATCCCCATGCATCTGGGGATTCTCCTTTTTTGCTTTTTAAACATTCAATTCGATTTTGATCTGCGCGCTTTCTTCGATGGGTTTGGCCGCCGCCCAGATGTCCTCCTCCGGGCAGGTTTCCATTGCCCGGTCGACATTGGCCGTGGTTCCGGCAAGGGCGGGCAGGTCGAGAGAGTAGGAGGAGGCGATCTTCATTGCCACGCCTAAATCTTTTTTCAGAATCGACATCGGGTTGCCGGTCCCGGTAAAGCTGCGGCTGCCGATGAATTTAACGGTTGTTTTAAAGACGTCGCTGGATGCGCCTGTGGAGCAGAGCAGCTTATAGACCACATCCAGATCGAGCCCTGCGGCCTTTGCGAGGGCCATAATCTCACACGCGCCCTCGCACGCAAGGCAGAAAAAGCTCTGCACACAGGTTTTGGCCATCTGTCCCATGCCGGGCTTCTCGCCGACGGTATACAGCGTGCTGCCGATGCTTTCGAGCAGAGACCTGTGCTTTTCGATGAGCGGTTTTGGCGCGGACAGGATCAGAAAGAGATTGCCGCATGCGGCGTCCTTGGAGGAACCCTTCATCGGCGCGTCGATAAGGTCGATCCCGCGCTGCGCGAGTTGGGGCGCAATGGCTTCGAGAATCTGCTGGCCGACCGAGGCCATCACGACGACGGCGCTTCCCGCGCGCATATGATCGACCGCGCTCTGCTTGAAAAGAACTTCTTCAACCTGATCGGCGTTAAATACGACAAGAATCAGCGCGTCGACCCCCTCGGCCGCTTGCGCGCAGTTTTCCGCTACGTTGCCCCCGGCGTCACAGAGTCTAACGCGGGCCTCTTCGCTGACGTCATACCCGATGACGTCGTATTTGCGGTTCATGAGATTTGTCGCGATCCCAAACCCCATTCTGCCGAGGCCGATCACACCGATTTTTTTCATGGAAAAAACACTCCTTTGCTTTATGATAAGAAATTGATAAAAAATATTGAACATGTGCGTTCGCTTTTTTAATGATTCTAAACGGATTGCAGCAAAAAGTCAATAAATTTTGCGCGAAATAATTGGGATTTCTGTTTGAAACGAGCGAATATGAGAAATATATGTGATAATGTATGAAAAAATAATGCGGAATTTTGTGATAATATTGCATTGACATCGACTGCGCCGAATGTTAAAGTGAAGATAATAAAAAGTGCAGTCAAGAGGTGCTGGCCATGGTCGGAGATACCGCATTCGCTTCGATTCAAAAAAATGAAGAACAATATACAGATTTGGCGCGCCGCGTTTGGGAAAATCCGGAGCCCGCGTTTCGGGAAAGCATGGCGAGCCGATCCTGCGCGCAGCTGCTGAAGGAGCATGGATTTTGCATTGAATGGAATATCGGCGGAATCCCCACTGCGTTTCGCGCAAGCTATGGCAGTGATGGCCCGGTGATAGGGCTTTTGGGGGAATATGACGCGTTGCCGGGGCAGAGCCAGAACGCGGTTCCTTATCAGTCGCCTATAAAAGATCAGGCGTATGGGCACGGCTGCGGGCATAATTTACTGTGTGCCGCCCTCGCAGCGGCGGCGGTCGCCGTGCGCGACGAATTGGAGGCGGAGCACAAGCGGGGGACGATTGTCTTTTATGGTTGCCCCGCGGAGGAGATTTTGGTCGGCAAAGGAAAGATGGCGGCCGGCGGCGCGTTTCGAGAGCTGGACGCGGCGCTCGCCTGGCATCCGGGACGGTATAACCGGGTCGCTGAGAATGTGTCCACAGGCGTAAACGGCACGAAATTTCACTTTAAGGGTGTGACGGCGCACGCGGCGTGCGACCCCGAAAAGGGGCGCAGCGCGCTGGACGCCGTTGAGTTGATGAATGTCGGCATCAACTATCTTCGGGAGCATGTCCCAACCGATGTGCGTTTGCATTACGTGATAACCGAGGGAGGCACGGCGCCGAATATTGTGCCGGATCACGCGACCGTCTGGTATTACGACCGCGCTCTGTCGCGCGAGACCATGCTGGCGACAGAGGAGCGTATGCGAAGCGTCGCGCAGGGAGCGGCCATGATGACAGGCACGGAGCTGGAAATTGAGAAAATGGGCGGCTGCTACCCGACCCTCTCCAACACGGTTCTGGTCAGGCTGGTTGACGAGTGTATGCGCGCGGCGCAGGCGCCCGTATGGACAGAGGAGGAGATCGAATACGCGAAGAAAATCAACGATACGATTCCGGAAATCTGGAAAGAGAGCGTCCGCTATTCCGGCGCGAAACAGGAGGACACGCAGATATTCAGCGGGGTGATGCCGCCGGATCACGACAACGATTACGGCTCGACCGATGTGGGCGATGTCGGGCATATTGTGCCGACGGTATTTTATAAAACGGCCTGCTATAATATCGGCGCGCCGGGGCACAGCTGGCAGGTGGCGTCCTGTGTCGGCGGCAGCATCGGCTTTAAGGGAATGCTTTACGGCGCGCGGGTTACGGCGCTCGCGGCGCTGCGGCTGATGGAATCTCCGGAAACGGTCGCGCTTGCAAAAGAAGAATTTCGCAGGGCCATGGGCGAGGAAAGCTATGAACCGATGATGCCCGATCACAAACAATTTTAATGATTAAATGGAGGAACAGAAAATGCAGGGCAATGAAATCAGCAGGATGTTGTATGCCGATGTTCGCGCCGAGTTGGACGAGGTGTGGGAGAAGGCAAAGCCGTTTGTCGCGCCGCGATGCAGAGCGTGCAAGGTCTGCAACGGGCTGAATTGCAAAAGGGTCGCTTCCGAGAAGGCGCTCACGGCCCAGAGAAATTACGCGAAGCTGCAGCAGATCAAAATACTGTACGATACAATCTATGAGGGAGGGGACAGCTCGGAGATCGACTCGACGGTGGAGTGGTTCGGGCATGAATTTCGAGCCCCTGTCTGCTCGGCTCCCTTTGGAAATGTAAAGAACTTCTGCGTCAACACCCACTTTGAGAACGATTACGCGCTGAACAAAAGTCTGGTCGACGGTATGGCGAATCAGGGCTGTCTGGCATGGACGCCCGACACGGTGAACCACCCCGGCCTAAACGTATATGAGGGTCCGTTGCAGGCGGTTGCCGAAAGAGGCGGGCTGGGCGTTCCAACCATTAAAGCATGGGCCGCGGACGAAATCATACATAAGATCAAGCTGGCGGAGAGAGCGGGGGCCATAGCGATCGGCCATGACATTGATTGCGTCGGGCTGGGCTACCTGTCCGTAAATGGCGGGGCTAAGGTATACCCCAAATCTGCGGCGCAGATCCGCGACATTTTCTCTGTGACAGATAAGCCCTATGTCCTGAAAGGGGTCATGAGCGCGAGAGGCGCGGTGAAGGCGGCGGACGCGGGCGCTTACGGCATCGTGATCTCCAATCACGCGGGCAACACGATGGACTCCTCTTTGGCGAGCATCGAGGTGCTGCAGGATATTAAGAGGGCGGTTGGCAACGATCTGAAGCTATTCATCGACGGCGGTTTTTCAAACGGCGAGGATATTTTCAAGGCGATCGCGCTGGGCGCCGACGGCGTAATCATCGGCCGACCCTATCTCATCGCGGCGGAAGGCGGAGAGACGCGCGGCGTCGAGCTCTTTACGCAGAAGATGATCTGGCAGTTCCAGAACGCCATGCGCATGTCCGGCTGCCGCACGCTGAAGGACATTACGCCGGAGCATGTGATTATCACCAAAGAATTCTAAAACTGGCGCCGCCGACAAGTCGATTGCTTTTGTCTGACTTGCCGGCGGTTTTCAGAACAGGGCCGTGCGGCGCGGGGGAAGTTTTTTATGAAGCTGAATCATGAAAGTTTGAAAAGCGGCGTCTGGGAGCGCAAAGGGTATCGCGTGCCGGGCTATCCAAGGCAGGCGATGATCGACCAAACGCGGCAAACGCCTCAATGGGTGCATTTCGGCGCGGGCAATATTTTTCGGTCGTTTATCGCGCAGATTGCGCAGAGCGATCTCGACCAGGGGCTGACAAAAACCGGAATCATTGTCGGTGAAGGGTTTGACTTCGAGATTCTGGACAGGGCTTATCGGCCCTTTGACGATCTGTGCATAGCCGTTACGCTGCGGGCGCAGGGCGGGATCGAAAAAACTGTCGTCGGGAGCATTGCGCAAACGCTGGCAATGGAGACGGAAACAGGGGATTGGAGGGCGCTTGAAGAGGTGTTTCGCGCGCCGACCCTGCAAATGGCGAGCTTTACCATCACCGAAAAGGGATACGCGCTTGCGGACGGCACGGGAAGGTATCTGCCGCCGATACAGGCGGACTTTGAGAGAGGGCCGCTGGCCCCGCAGACCTATCTCGGAAAGGTCTGCGCGCTGTGTTATGCGCGGTATTGCGCGGGCGGTGTCCCGCTGGCGCTTGTGAGTATGGATAACTGCTCGCATAACGGGGAGAGGCTTCGCACGGCTGTGCTCTCCTTCGCGAGGCAGTGGACGGAGAGGGGATTGGCGGACCCGGGATTTCTGCGCTATGTAGAGGACCCCCGGCAGATGGCGTTTCCGTGGACGGCGATTGATAAAATTACGCCGCGCCCCGACAAATCCGTCGAAAAAGCGCTTTGCGACGACGGTCTGGAAGACGCGACGCCCGTCGAGACAAAAATGCATACCTATGTGGCGCCTTTTGTCAACGCGGAGGAGGCACAGTATCTGATCATTGAGGACGCGTTTCCCAACGGCCGGCCGCCGCTCAGCGCGCCGGGCGTGTATGTGACCGATCGGGAAACGGTAGAGAAATTTGAGAGGATGAAGGTCTGCACCTGCCTGAACCCCATCCATACGGCGCTGGCGGTTTTCGGCTGCCTTTTGGGCTACGGTTCCATCGCGGACGAGATGAAAAACGGCCTTTTGCGAAAGCTGGCGCAGGATCTGGCGTATGATGAAGCGCTCCCCGTTGTTGTGAATCCGGGGATTATCGATCCGGCCGAATTTGTCGATCAGGTGATCGAGGTCCGCCTGCCGAATCCCTATATGCCGGATACGCCGCAGCGCATTGCGACAGATACGAGCCAAAAGCTGTCCATCCGCTTTGGAGAGACCAGAAAAGCGTATATGGCGAGCGAGACATTGCGCGTGGAAGATCTTCGGCTCATTCCGCTTGTGCTGGCCGGTTGGTGCCGGTATCTGCTGGGGATCGACGATGAGGGCAACGCTTTTTCGCTGAGCCCGGATCCCCTGCTTGAAACGATATGCCCCCTGCTTGCGGATATAAAATTGGACGAAGAGAGAGAAATCGGCAGAGCGCTCAAGCCGCTTTTATCCGATGAGGCGATCTTCGGCCTGAATCTCTATCAAGCGGGATTGGGGTCGCGCGTTGAGGGATATTTTGCCCGAATGCTCACGACAGGCGGCGTGCGGTCGACGTTGGCGGCGGCAGTAAACGGCAAGGAATAGGAGGCCATCATGGATTACAGGGACTTTCTGCTTGGCGGAAGGGATATAAAGACAGCGCCGGCCTGCGGGATTTATCCCGGCTCAATACAACAGGCACAGGATGGTCGGCTCTTTTTTATGATCGACGAGGGCGAGTCGGACGCGCTTGTCTGCGCGGGGAAGGGCGACGGCGCAGAGCTGGAGGGCGAACAGGTATCCGTCGGCGGAGAGGCCTGCGTGAAGGCGCCGCTTACGCATGAAAATGCCGGCGTCCTTCGGGAACTGTTCCCCTTTACCCGCCCTGTCCCGCCGTTAAGGGCGGCGCGATCCATGGGGGTCGGCGACCGGCTGGGAATCGCTGCGGACGGGCATATCCGCGCGTTCGAGCGCTTTGACGCGGTGCCTGTTTTTGCGCAGCAATCCATACGCGAGCTGACCCTGACCCACCGCACCTTTGAAGAAGTGCTGGACTGCGCGAGCTTCGCCGTGTTTCGCAACGGATGGAAAAGAGGATTCGGCGCGGATGGAGACCATTTGAAAACGCCGGAGGAGGTCGACGACGCGCTTCGCTGCGGCTACACCATGATTACGCTGGATTGCAGCGAGTGGATTGACAACTCCGTCGCGGGAATGAGCGAGGCGCAGGTGAACGCGAGCTATACCGGCGACGACGGGCTGGAAGCGCTGTATTCGGGAAAGACGGTTGAGATCGGCGAAGAGCATATTTTTTTCGATGAAAGCACCTTTCGCCGCGCGGCGTTGATCTACGGCAGGGCGATTGCGTTTGCGGCGCGAATCTATAAAGAAAAAATCAAGCCCGCGCCGCACGAGGTGGATTTTGAGATCTCGATTGACGAGACGGCGACGCCGACAGAGCCGCTGCATCACTATTTCGTCGCGGCAGAGCTCGCGCGCCGCGGCGTGCAGGTCGCGAGCATGGCGCCGCGGTTTTGCGGCGAATTTCAAAAAGGCGTCGACTATCGGGGCGATCTCGGGGAATTTGAGGCGCAGCTGCGGCTTCACGCCGCGATCGCGAAAAAATTCGGCTATAAGCTCAGCATACACTCGGGCTCGGATAAATTCTCGGTCTTCGCGCTTGTCGGCCGCTATACGCAGGGGAGATTCCATGTGAAGACGGCGGGGACCAGCTGGCTTGAGGCGATGCGTTTGGTGGCGGTCAAGGATCCGGCGCTCTATCGCGAAATCCATCGGTTTGCCCTGTCGGCGTTTGAAGAGGCCGGGCGGTATTATCATGTTTCGGCGGATCCGGCCGGGATTCCCCCGATTGACCGCCTCGCCGACAGCGAATTGCCCGGGCTCTTCGCGCAGGACGACGCGAGGCAGCTGATCCACATAACCTATGGGCCGATTTTGAATGCGCGCGCAGAGGACGGCGCCTACCGTTTTCGCGATCGGTTATATGGCCTGTGGAGACGGGAGAGAGAGGGCTACGCAGAGCTGCTGAAAAAGCATATCGGAAAGCATTTGGAGATGCTGTATTCCGAAATTCAATAAAATTATAAGCGTGTGAGCATAGAGGAGCGGGCAGATGGAGCTTTTGAAGAATGCGAAATATGATTTGTTGGTGCCGACCAGCATGGGGGTGCGGATCACGCCGGTAAACCGCCAGCCGGTGCATACGGGCAGTCTGTTTGAGATGCAGGCGACCAGCGCGGAAACAAATGTGGCGAATGTTTGCGCGTCGCTGGGGATGCGGGTCAAGGTTTTGACGAAATTCGTGAAGGACAGCGCGATCGCGTCCTATATTCAGGCGGAGCTGCGCAGGCGGGGAATGGAGTATGAGGGGCCGCAGGTGGATCAGGGAGGTCCCTGGGGATTTCGCCATCAGTTTAATATCGCCGACAGCGGGTTCGGCGGAAGAGGCCCGCGCGTTCTCAATGACCGCGCCGGGGAGGTGGGGCGAACGCTGACAGCGTCGGATTTCGATCTGGAGCGGATTTTCGGCGGGGAGAAATGCCGGATACTGCATCTGTCCGGGCTTATCGGCGCTCTGTCGCCTGAGACGAGCCGGTGCTGCCTCGAATTGGCGCGCGCCGCAAAGCGGCACGGCACGGCGGTTTCATTCGATCTCAATTACCGCGCGAGTTTCTGGGCCGGCCGGGAAGCGGAGCTGCGTGAGCAGTTTACCGAGATAGCGGCCTTGTCCGATATTCTCATCGGCAATGAGGAGGATTTTCAGCTGGCGCTCGGCATAGAGGGCCCGGAGGCGGGCGGAGAGGGAATCGCCGCAAAAATTGAAGGGTTTAAGGGAATGATCGAGCGGGCAAAAGCGGCGTTCCCGAATACGGGCGTGTTTGCCACAACGCTGCGCGAGGTGGTCAGCGCAAACCGTCATCTGTGGGGCGCGATCCTGCTCGAGAACGATAATTGGTATCTTGAGCCGCAGCGGGAGATTGAGGTGCTCGACCGCATCGGCGGCGGCGATGGATTTGTCGGTGGCCTGCTTTATGGCGTTTTGCAGGGATGGGAGCCGCAAAAGTGGATTCAGTTCGGCTGGGCGTCGGGCGCGCTTGCGGCGACGATGCTGACAGATTATGCCACGCCCGCAGACGAGGCGCAGGTGTGGAGTATTTACGAGGGCAACGCCCGTGTTAAGAGATAAAAGGGTAGAGGTGGATGATGAAACAGTCGGATATAGGGTTGATCGGCCTTGCGGTGATGGGGGAAAACCTCGTCATGAATATGGAGAGCAAAGGCTTCACGGTCAGCGTTTTTAACCGCACGACGGAGAAGGTCGCGAAATTTGTTGAGGGCC
>CAZKRQ010000011.1:0-15059 GCA_964555125.1 uncultured Oscillospiraceae bacterium | reverse complement strand
GATTGCCCGCGCCGCACAGAGCGCAGGCAATCGCCCTTCTCATCGTTTCATTTCCGTTTGGGAGAGCAGCCTGTCGGCTCCTCTTTCATTATACCGCATTATGCGGGCAAATCAACCTTGACCTTGAGCAGCTCGTTGTAGCTGTCGATGTTGTCCATCGTGACGAGCATCGTGCCGGAGTCATTGACCTCCTGCGCGGGCTTGCGGCCCTCGGTGATGTTCTGATACAGCCAGTAAGCAGCCTGATAGCCATAGTTCCAGAACGAGACGACAACGGTGCCCTGGATCTTGCCGTCGCGGACATACTGGAGGTTCTCGTCGGTGTCGTCGACGCCGAAGATGATCAGATCGTCGGTGACGCCCAGCTCGTCGGCGGCGGTCACGCAGGCGGAGCCGGCCTCGGCGGCGAGGTTGATGCAGACATTGACCTCGGGATAGGTGTTAAAGGTGTTGAGCCACTCGTTCGTGCCGGTCGCCTTATCCGAGTTGGAGACGGTGATGTTCGCGAGCTCAAAGCCGCCCGGATGGTTCTCAAACGCCGCGACGACCGCGTCGTTCTGGTCGATGTAGTTCTGCGCATTGAGCGCGGGGCACTGGATGGACATGACGATCTTCTCATCCTCGCCGATGTATTTCAGCACTTCCTCATAGAACAGCTCGCCCTCGCGGTCGAAATCCTTGCCGAGGTAAGCGAGCTTGCCGGTGACCTCCTCGAGGTTGCCGTCGACCATCAGCACGGCGACGCCGGCCTTGATCGCGTTGTTGATCGGCTCGGCCGGGCAGATGGACTGGGTGATGATGCCGTCCGCGCCCTGCGCGACAGCGGTGTCGACGAGCTGCGCCATCTCCTCGGCGGAGAGGCCCTGCGGGCCAACCCAGTCGCCCTTGATGCCGAGCTCGGCGCACGCCGCGTCAAAGCCGTCCTTCGCGACGAGCCAGATGGGGTGGGAGAGCAGCGGGGAAACATAGACGAGATAGATGTCGGACGGGTCCTTCGCATCGCTGCCGCCCTCGCCGCCTTCGCCGCCCTGCTCCGGGGCGGGTTTGCTGCCGCACGCGCCAAGCGAGAACACGAGAACGAGCGCGAGCACAAGTGCCAGTAACTTCTTCATGATTTCCTCCTAAAAATTTTTGATTGTCTATCTGTCAGGGACAAAGCCCTCAGATACGGTTTCAGGTGCAGGACGCGACACGCAACAGCCCCGCCTCGTCGATTTCGCCGCGCAGGAATTCGCCCTGCACGACCCCCTTGCCGAGCACGACCAGCCGGTCGCACATGGCGAGCAGCTCGGGCATTTCGGACGAGATCATGATGATCGAAATGCCCATATCGGTCAGCTCCTGCATGAGCTTGTAGATTTCCGATTTGGTGCCGACGTCGATGCCGCGCGTCGGCTCGTCGAGCATCAGAACGCGGATATTCGACATCAGCCACTTGGCGAGGATCACCTTTTGCTGGTTGCCGCCGGAAAGATTGGTAATCAGCGTGTCGAGCCCCGGGGCCTTGACCTGCAATTTGTCAAAATACTCCTGCGCCCTCTCGGTCTCGCGCTTGTTGTCCACGAACATGCCGCGCACGAAATCCCGCAGGGTCACGAGGGTCATATTCTGCCGGATGTCCATCGAGTGCACAAAGCCGTTTTTCTTCCGGTCCTCCGAGAGGAAGCCGAGCCCCGCCTCGATCGCCTCGGTGGGGTTGTGGATCTCCACCCTCTTCCCCTCTATGCTCAGCTCGCCGCGCGTCTTTTCCATCGCGCCGAAAATCGCCGCGATCAGCTCCGAGCGCCCTGCGCCGACAAGACCCGCCAAGCCGAGGATCTCGCCCTTGCGAAGGGAAAAACTGACGTCCTCAATGATCGATTTGCCATACGCCGAGGGATGCGGGACGCGGAAATGCTCCGCGCGCAGCACCTCGCCGCCGATCTGCGCGTTGCGCTTGGGATACATCATATCGAGGTGACGGCCGATCATATCCTCGATCACCCTGGCGCTGTCATAGCCGTCCGCCTTGCTGTATTCGCTGATCTTTAATCCGTCGCGGAAGACGATGGTCCGATCGCACAGCGCGAAGATCTCGTCGAGCTTATGGGAAATATAGATGCAGCTGATGCCCTTTTCCTTCAGCCCGCGCAGAATCTCCATCAGGCTGCCGGCCTCCTTCTCGGTCAGTACCGAGGTGGGCTCATCCAGGATCAGGATCTGCGGGTCGCGGTAGAGCGCCCGCGCGATGCTCACAAGCTGCTGCATCGAGGGGCTCAGCGAGCGCACCGTCACCCGCGTGCTGATCTCGACGCCGAGCTTTTCCAGCGCCTTTTCCGCTTCCTTATGCATCCTGCCCCAATCGATGAGCCCGAGCTTGTTTTTCGGATATCGGCCGAGCAGGATATTCTCCGCGACCGTCAGATCCAGCTCGAGATTGAGCTCCTGATAGATCATCGCGATGCCCGCGTTTTCGGAATCGAACGGGCTCTGAAAGCGGCATTCCCTGCCGCCGACAGAGACGGAGCCCTCATACGTGCCGTTAGGGTAAATTCCGCTGAGGATCTTCATCAGGGTGGACTTGCCCGCGCCGTTTTCGCCGACCAGCGCGAGGATCTCGTTGGCCCGCAGCTCCATCGAAACACCCTTGAGCGCGACGGTGCCCGAAAACCGCTTGACGACGTCCTTGACCTCCAACAGTGTGTTCGCCATCTCCGACACCCCTTATTTCTTATCCGAAGCGATCTCGGTGCTCTTGACCGACTGGCGCAGGGTCAGCACGCGCTTATACTGGTCGAGCAAAACCGAGAGGATGAGCACCGCGCCGAACACGAGATTCTGCCAGTAGACCGAAATCTTCATCAGGGTCAGCGAGTTGGTCAGGGACTCCATAAACAGCGCGCCGAGCGAGGCGCCGAGAATCGTGCCCATACCGCCAAAGGTCGAGATGCCGCCGATGATCGCGCCGCAGATGACCTTCATTTCGAGGCCGGTGCCGGTCGAGGGCTCGGCCGAGCCGAGCCGCGAGGCCATGAGGATGCCGGCCGTCGCCGCGAGAACGCCGGTAATCATGTAAACCCACATTTTGGTGCGGCCGATATTGATGCCGCTGATGCGCGCCGCCTCCTGATTGCCGCCGATCGCATAGACCGAGCGGCCAAACACGGTTTTGGAGAGCACCACATGTCCGACGACCGCGATCACAATCGCGAGGGGAATGACGACGGGAACCTGGCCGAACAGGCGAACCGAGCCGATCGCGACAAAGCCGTCCGGCAGCGGGAAGATCGGCACGCCCTTGGTCAACACCGAGACGAGGCCGCGCGCCATATACTGCATACCCAGCGTAACGATCATCGGGGGCATACCCGCCTTGACGATCAGCAGGCCGTTGATCGACCCCGCGATCAGCCCGACGATCAGCCCCAGAAGGATCGCAACCGGGACGGGAAGCCCCTTCTCTGTGCACATGATGCCGCAGATCAGCGCGCCGAGCGCGTAGACCGAGCCGACCGACAGGTCAAGCCCTCCCGTAATCAGCACGAGCGACATGCCGACCACAACGACGAGGGTATAGCCCGTCGCGTGCAGAATATTAATCACGTTGGAGCCGCTGATGAAAACAGGGTTCACGCAGATGACGACCGCGATAAACAGCACCAGAATCAGGATAATGCTGCTCTCCTGCTTTTTCAAAAACCATTCGGCGGCGCGTTTCAAAATGCCTTTTTTCTGAGATGTCATATTCGATGCAAACCTCCGGTGTAGCTCTTAGTTTCTCTTCTGTATATCACAATATCAAAATCTTTTGCACAAGTATATCGTGTTTTTATGCACTCTTTTGCTTTTCTCTTGAAGAATTTTGTCCTCCTTCTCTTCCATTACTTGGACGAGGACAAAATTTTACCCACTCAGGACATAATTTTGCACATGTTTTCGGTTGAGCCGCTCTATGATTTTAGATACTATGATGAGGTAAACAATTAAAGGGGGTTTCATCGCCTATGAACAAAATCGAGCGCGTGCGCGCTGTCATGAATCTTGAAGTGCCCGACCGCATTCCCGTCGTGACCCACAACTTTTTGATGTCCGCGCGCGAGAACGGCTACACCATGAAGCAGTTCCGCGAGTCGGCGGACGTGATGTTCCGCTCGCTGACCGAGAGCTGTGAAAAATACGACACCGACATGATCGTTCTCGACGTCGACACCGCGCTGCTCGCGAGTTCCTGCGGCGCCGACACCATCTACCCCGACGACATCGCCGCCGTGGTCGTCGACAAGCAGACACGCTCCATCCCCGAGATTCTCGAATATATCCACACCCACGAGCTCGAGAAGCAGCCCCGCATTCAAATTTACCTCGAAACGATCGAGAAGCTTGCCGATTGGGGTCGCCGCAACGGCGTCTTTATCCGCGGCAACGCCGATCAGGGCTCCTTCTCCCTCGCCTGTATGCTCGTCGGCATGAACGATTTCCTGATGGATCTGCTCGACGAGGACATGGAGGAGGATCTGATGCAGCTGCTCGAGGCGACCTATCAGGTCGCGCTCACGATGCACCGGCTCTGCTTTAAGGCCGGCTCGCACTGCACCAGCTACGGCAACAGCTCGGAGGGCTGCTCGGTCGTTTCGCCCGCCGTGTTCCGCAAATTCGCGAAGCCGTTTGAGACCCGCCTCGCGGCGCAGCTCAAGGCGGAGGGGATCCCGACCATCTGCCATATCTGCGGCGCGGTCGACCCGATCCTCGAGGATCTCGCCGAGACGGGCTGCGGCATGTACGAGCTCGATTATAAGACCGACATCCGTCTCGCGAAGAAGATCGCGAAGGGGCATTTCGCGATCTCGGGCAACATCGACCCGGCCCTCTTCAATTCCGGCACGCCCGACGACATCCGCGGCAAGGCGCGCGAGCTCTGCGAGCTCTATCGCGGCGAGGGCGGCCTGCTGATCGGCCCCGGCTGCGCGCTCGGGCCCAATACGCCGAGCGAGAATATCTTCGCGCTCGTCGAAACGGTCAAGGAATTCGGCTAAGCCCCGTCCTGCAAAGCACGGGCACAAAACAGGCGGCGCATGGCGTTTCGTCCATGCGCCGCCTGTTTTTTTGCTGCCCCCGGGGGTATGCCGGCTCAGAGGATGATGCAGACCAGGCCCGAGCAGCCGTCGTTGATGATCCGCTCCAGAGTCTCCTGTAGCTTGAGCCGCGCGTCGGCGGGCATATGGTACAATTTATTCTGCAAGCCCTCGTTGACCAGCTCGTTGAGGGATTTGCCGAAGATATTGGAGCTCCAGATCTTGATCGGGTCCTCCTCAAACTCCTGCAAAAGATACATCACAAGCTCTTCGCTCTGCTTTTCGCTGCCGACGATCGGGTTGACCTCGGTGGTGATGTCGGCGCGCATCATGTGGATCGAAGGGGCCGACGCGCGCAGCTTGACGCCGTATTTGCCGCCCTGCTTGACGATCTCCGGCTCTTCGAGGCGCAGCTCGTCGAGGGTGGGCATCACAATGCCGTAGCCGGTGGCCTCCACCTGCTGCAGCGCGCTCTCAATCTTGCGAAAGCGGTTGCGTACCCCGACAAGCTCGGTGATGCAGGGCAGCAGGCTGGTCTCGTCGGTGATCTCCAGCCCTGTCTCCTCGCCGAGCACCTTGTAAAACAGGCCCTCCTCGAGGGTCAGGGCGATCTGCACCCGGCCGCTGCCGAGGTCGGTCGCGGCGCGGCGCACGCAGCGCAGGTGCTCACAGTTCGCGAGCGCATAGAGCTGATCCTCGACGTCGCTCATGCGGGTGATCTGTCCCGCAAAATCGGCGGCCGCCTCAAACACGGCGCTTTTCAGCCAGTGCTCTTTTTTCAGAGAGGACACCCACAGCGGCATCATGAAATCGATCTCCCGCACCGGGAACTCGTTGGTAATCAGGGTCAAAATCCCGGTTATGTCCTGCTCGTCAATATCCAGGCAGTTGAGCGCGACAACCGGCACGTTGTATTTTTCCCGCAGCTCGGCGGCGAGCGCATGGCTCTGCTCGCTGCCGGCGTCCACACAGTTGAGGATCATCGCGAACGGCTTCTGGATCGCCTTGAGCTCCGAGACGACCTGCTCCTCGGCCGCGACATAGTCCTCGCGCGGGATGTCGCTGATGCTTCCGTCGGTTGTGACAACGACCCCGATGGTGCTGTGCTCCTGAATGACCTTGCGGGTGCCCGTCTCCGCCGCGACGTCAAAGGGCACCGCCTCCTCGTACCAGGGCGAGACAACCATGCGGGGCTGCGCGTTCTCGACATGGCCGATCGCGCCCGGCACGATATAGCCGACGCAGTCGATCATCCGCACCCGCAGGCTGACGTTTTCCGCCAGCGAGACGGTGATCGCCTCCTCGGGTATAAACTTCGGCTCGGTGGTCATGATGGTCTTGCCCGCCGCAGACTGGGGCAGCTCATCCGTCGCGCGCTCCTTCATCACGGCGTTGTCGATGTTGGGCAACACCAGCTTTTCCATAAACTTTTTGATAAAGGTGGATTTTCCCGTGCGCACGGGGCCGACAACGCCGATATAGACCTCGCCGTTGGTTCGCGCCGCGATGTCTTTATAGATATTCACGTTATCCATATCAGTTGCTCCCTCCTGCTGCGACGATGGGGATGAGCAGGGGCTTTGCCTGCTCGAGGCATTCGCCCTCGATCTCGTTTTCGGCTGCGATTTCATCGGGCGAGGTGTTGAATTCCCGGGCGATGTCCCAGACGCTCTCCCCCGCGTTGGCGTAGTAGACGCACAGCGCGGCGCCGGGCCGCGTCGGCGTTTTCGGGCCGCCCTCCTCCACCGCGCAGACCACGGAAACCGGGCAGTTGTCAAAGACCACGCCGGTGATGACCCCCTCGCATTTCGCGCTCCACGTTCCTTCCGAATCGGCGCACTCCACCGAGGTGAACAGGGTGGAAAGCCCGCACAGCGGCACGCCGCGCAGCGCCTGCGGCAGCGGCGCCGTGTATTCAAACGTCTGCTCCGCCACGTCGGTCTCCGCATCCTCCGTGCGCAGCAGACAGCACAGCGTCGCCGTGCCGACCAGCACCTCTCTGCCCTCACGCTCCTCAATCGTCACACCGTCCTCCACAATAAAAAAGTCGACCGGCCTGCCAAAGCCCCTGTCGGAGGCGAAGCGCACACTGAAGCCCTCGTTGACCGGGATCACGGCGGCGTTGACCGCGGCGGACGCGGCGCTGAGCGTCAGCTCGGTCGAGGTTGAGAACGCGTCGGTCACCAGCACCGCCGACTGCGGCTCAAGCACCCGCACCGCGAGCGTGCAGGTCACGACGCAGGCGGCGTTGCCCTCCTCCGCGATCTCCGCCGTGCAGGAAATCACGTTCGCCTGCGCGACGGCCGTATAGCCCGACGTCTGCGCAAGGCTCAGATCCACCACCTGGCTGAAGGGCAGGTTGAACGCGGCGCGCTTGACGCGGTATTCCTCCGCCGAGCTGATGTCGAACGACGTCGCGACGTTGACATAGCCGGTCAACACCACGCGCCCGTTCTCGAGCGACACCGACTCGACGACGGCGCCGGCCTCCGCGCGCAGCAGCGCGGGGTTTTCGCAGCCCTCATAATCGACCGCCAGCAGCTCGTCGAGGGTGAACTGCTTCTCCTCGTCCGCGATGATCACGCAATAATCCGTCTCCTGCGTGCGGGTATAGACGCCGTCCGCCGCGGCGAGATCGCCCGCCACCTCCAACGCGTCCTGCGAGAGCACCCGGACGGAGGCCTCGACCGCGCCGCGCGCGTCGATCCTCCGGCGGTTGGTCGCGCGGCAGTTGAGGAAGCCGATTCGCATGTCGCACAGCACGGCGCCGTATTCGCCGTAGTTCTCTTTCATATCGAACTGTTTGGAAAACGGCAGCTTCTGCATGACAGAATACAGCCGCTTATCCTCTGCGGACTGGTAGAGCACATTGAGTCGCACATAGCCGTCCACGGTCGCGCGATTGCCGCCCGCAAGCTTTTGCACGATGACCGGCTCGGCCTTGGTCTTGACGATCTTGAAAATTTCGGGAAGATATTCGGGGATCGACCATTCCCCCTCCACCGAAATCTCCGCTTCGAGATTGCAAAGCAGCTTGGCGCAGCTGAGCTGTTCCGCGGCGGTTGAGATTTCCATAAGCGTACCCCCATTCGATTGCATAGCGCTTTCTTCTCAACTATATTCCGCGTTTGTCCGCGTTATGCACGCGCGAAACCGCCGCGTTTCCGCCGCTTTTTTCCACGCTTTGCCGGTTGCGTGGGCGGGAGCTCGTCCTCCTTTTTCCGCAGGCGGCAAAAAGCGAGGCCCCGGATCGAAAACCGGGGCCCCGTCAGGGCAGACGCGTGTTGGGGGCGCGCCAGGCAAAGCGCTTTAAGCCTCTTCGCTCTTTTTAATTCCAAACAGCAGTCTGAGCAGGCCGCTCAAAACCTTCGGGCTCTTGACAACAACGATTTGCATTCGGATACCTCCCGTCACGATTGCGATTTCAACCCCACGCAGATTGCGGCGGCGCAGAGAATCACCGTCAACGGCGCGGGCGCAAAGCCGCCCGCCGCCGCCCCCGCGCAAAACGCGATCGCCATCGGCAACACCGCTTTATTTCCTCGCTTCACCGTCATTTCCGGCGCCTCCCTTCCCGCAATGGGGCTTCGTTCTGCCCTATTATATACATCGCGCCAAAAATGTGTGAATCGGCGCAAAAGAGGCGTGAATTCCTCTTTTTTGCCCGAATTCCCGGGGCCGGGTGGTCCGCCCGCGCGCCGTCAGCGCAGGCAAAAGCGCGCGAGCGTCTCGCGCTGCGCGCCAAAGCAGTTCTGACAGACCAGCTGTGCCTCTCCGAATTCCGTCTCGCCAAAATCAGTCCGCGCGTGGCGCGCGAGCAGCGCGAGCGCCGCCGCCCTTTCCGCCGCCGGCGCGCCGAAGCGAACCGCCGTCAAATGGCAGGAGCGCGTCTCATAGCGCTCCTGGGGCGCGAGCCCACGCGCGCGCAACCCCGCCCGCAGCAGTCCGCGCAGACGGGCGAGCCCGCCGCTTTGCGGAAACCCGCAGACCATCAGCGCGCTGTTGCTCGCGATCAAGCCCCGAAACACAACGGAAAACGCCGGGCTCTGCGCCAAAATCTCGCCCACCGCCTGCCGGTACGTCCGCGCGAGCGCGTCGCCGCAGGCAAAGCCGGGCTGTGCCTTTATCAGCTCGAGCGCCGTGATATGCAGATCCTGCGCGGGATAACAATAAGCGCCGGGCAACAGCGAATCAAATTCCCTCGTCGCCGAGACGATCCGCTCGGCCGTCTCCCTGTCCGGCCGCAGCACCAGCACCAGCCCCCGCTGCGCGCCGCGCTGCGGGTCGCGCAGAAACGGGTCGGCTTCGCCTCCCCGCTCGCGCAGGGCGCGAAGCCCCGTCTCGCCGATTTCCTCATACAGCGCCGCCAGCTCCGCGGCCGTCCCGTTTTCCCGCACCGTTCTCACCTCTTCGCGGCCCGCCGCCGCGCATTTTTTCGCCCCGCCGTCACGTCTTCAGGCTGTCGATCTCCCTTTGCAGATCGTCGAGGAACCGCGCGGCCTGTTCGCCGTCCATCTGGGTGTGGTGAAACTGAAACGAGAGGGGCAGCGTCGCCCGGCCCCAGCGCTTTCGGTAACGGCCCCAGCTCAAAAACGGGTTGTTATACACCCCGGCGTAGAGATTTATCAGGCCGTCGATCTCGTGCTCCGCAAGCGCGGAGGTGCCGACGACCATATAGTCCTCGCCGAGCTCATAGGCCAGCCCCGTGTCGCGGACCTGCCCCGTGCGCGCCAGATACTCCCGGTTGAACGCCTCCAGATCGTCGACAAAGGGCAGATCACAGGTGTTGATATTCTCTGCTTTGGTTTTGACAACCACGTTGACCGCGATCTTCTCATACTGCATCAGCCGGCCGCCGACCGGCAAAAGATAAAACTCCTCTGTCCGCGCCGCCGCTCTGCCGGCGCACCAGCACAGCAGCATATTGAGCTTCCATCCCCGTTTGCGCGAGAGCTTCACGGCTCTTGTCACATCCAGCGTCTTTAAAATCGTGACCATCGGCATCGGCGCGTTCATCCACAGCGCGAACGCCGCCGCCCGCTTTGTCTTTTGGGGATCGATTTCTCTCGCCATTCTCTCCTCCGTTGTTGTGGGTTGACCGGCTTTTGATGGCTGCGGCTCCGCCTGCTGCCCCGCGCCGGCGAGACAGAAAAAGCGGAAGGGAACGCTCCGATCCGCTTTTTTCATAACGCTTTGCGGCTTTCCCCGGTCAGGCCAGCTCCACAATGGTGACGCCGTCCTCGCCCTCGCCGTATTTGCCCAATCGAAACGACTTGACGCATTTGAGCGTCTTGAGGTCCTTGTGCAGCGCGGCGCGCAGCGCGCCGGTGCCCTTGCCGTGAATGAGGTATACGGTGGACAGATGCGAGAGCAGCGCGCTGTCGATGAACCGCTCCGCCTCCATGACCGCCTCGTCGGTCGTCATGCCGAGCAGATTGATCTCGTTTTTGCCGCTTCGCTTCTCCTCCACCGAGGCGCTGAGCCTGTGCAACGGCTTGGCCGCCTTCGTCCTTTGCGCGGGCGGGATGCGCAACGCGTCCGCCGGCACCCTCGTCCTGATGAGGCCCGCCTTGACCTCGACGCTGCCCTTTGCGTCCGGGCCGGAAACCACCGCGGCAATCTGCCCGATGGGCACGACAAAGACGCTGTCGCCCGCCCTGAGCTTTTTGGGGTCGACCGGGGGCAGGTCGTCCGCCCGCAACTCCTCGACCGGGTCGGACTCGTCATAGAGCTTCGCGCTCTCCCGGTTGGCGATCGCCTTGGCGCGCTGTTTGGCGGCCTGCCGATCCTTCTCCTTCTGCGCGTCCAGCTTTTTGATCTCGTCGAGCAGCTTGTATGCGCTCGCGCTCACGTCGTTGGCGAGCTGCCGGGCCTTGCGCCGCGCCGCGTCCATCTCCCGCTGGCCCTGCGCGACCAGCCTGTCATACTCCGCTTTCCCCTTTTCTGCCAGTTTTTTCGCCGCATCCTTCTGCCCGTCCAGCTCACGCTGCTTGTCCGCAAGCTCGGTCTTGAGCCGCTCAATCTCGTCGAGAGCGTCCTCGAATCTGCGCTCGGCGCCGCCCATATTGCGGCGCGCGTCGTCGAGCAGCTCTCTGTCCAGCCCGAGGCGCTCGCCGATGAGCAGCGCGTTGGATTTGCCCGGGATGCCGATCATGAGGCGATAGGTCGGGCGCAGGGTCGCGACGTCGAATTCGCAGCTCGCGTTCTGCACGCCGGGCGTCTCGATGGCGTAGAGCTTGATCTCGCCGTAGTGGGTCGTCGCGAGCAGGCGGCAGCCGCACCGCCGCAGCCGCTCGAGGATCGCGACCGCGAGCGCCGCGCCCTCGGCGGGGTCGGTGCCCGCGCCCAGCTCGTCGAGCAACACAAGGGAGCTCTCGTCCGCCTCGCGCAGGATCTCGGAAATGCTTCGGATATGCGCCGAGAAGGTCGACAGACTCTGCTCGATGCTCTGCTCGTCGCCAATATCCACCAGCACCTTGCTGAATACGCAGAGCTCGCTGTTTTCCCGCGCGGGCACGAGAAGGCCGCGCGCGGCCCGCCGCGACAGCAGCCCCACCGGCTGGAGGGTGACCGTCTTGCCGCCGGTATTGGGCCCCGTGATCACGAGGCTGGTATACTCCGCGCCGAGTGGGAGGTCGATCGGCACGACCGTCTTTGTGTCAATCAGCGGGTGACGCGCGCGGTGCAGATCGATGCGTCCCTGCGCGTTGAGCTTCGGCTTGACGCCCTCGATCTGTAAGGAATATTTGGCCTTCGCGAGCGCGAGGTCGATCTGGGTAAAGGTGTCGAAGCTGTTCGCCAGCATCTCGGCGATCGCGGCGACGCGGTCGGTGAACTGGCCGAGGATGCGGTCGATTTCCTTGAGCTCGTCGCCGTGCAGCTGCATAATGAGGTTGTTGGCCTCGACGACGGCCTGGGGCTCGATAAAATAGGTCGCGCCGGTGGAGGAGACGTCGTGCACCAGGCCGCTGACCTGCGAGCGGAACTCCTGCTTGACCGGCACGACAAACCGCCCGCCGCGCATGGTGACAAGGGCGTCCTGCAAATACTTCTGGCTGTCGGACGAATGGATGATGCTGTCCAGCTTGTCGCGCACCGAGCTCTCCGCCTTCGCGATCTTCCTGCGGATCGACGCGAGCTCTGCGCTCGCCTCGTCGCTCATCTCGGTCTCGCTGAGGATGCAGCTGCCGATCTCCCGCTCGAGCTGCGCGTCCTCAAACAGCAGATAGAACAGCCGGTTCACATAGCCCTCCCCGTCGAGCTCGGAGGAATACCAGGCGTGCAGCGCCCGCGCGTTGCGCAGCACCGTTTTGACCCGCAGCAGCTCGCCCATCGAGAGCAGGCCGCCCTTCTGCGCGCGCAGGGCCAGCTCCTTGACGCCGTCAACCGCCGAGACCGAGGGCCCGCCGTTGGCCGCCAGCATTTTGCACAGCGCGTCGGTGACCTCGAGCATCGCCGACGCCTCCATCAGGTCGGCGGAGGGCTCGAGCTCCTCCGCCAGCCGCTTGCCCTGCTCGCTCACGGCCAGCTCCCGCACGGCGGCGCAGATTTTGTCATATTCCAGTCGTTCGCGGTAAACCGCTGCCTTTTCCATAGTTCGTTTCCTTATATGATTGAATGATAAAACTCCAGCGTGGCCGGCATCCGCTCGATATGGGTCACGACATACTGCTCGGCGAGGGCGCCCAGCTCCTCCATCGCCTCGTCGGGCAGCGAGAAGGAAAAGCTCCGCCCCGCGCCGGCATAGAGCACATGACGCATGGCGTGCAGCACGGCGCGGCGACAGTTCGGCGCCTTGCCCTGCCGCCGCGCGCAGTCCTCGCAGATATAGACGCCGTCCGACAGCTGAAGATGCGCGGCCGCCGCATCCTGCGCGCCGCAGTCCGCGCAGGCGGTCAGATCAGGCTGATAGCCCGCGTACAGCATCGCGCGCAGCTCAAACACCGCCTTGACGAGCGCCGGCGGCTTTTTGCCCGCGTCGAGCAGATACAGGCTGTTGAGGGTCAAAGACAAAAAGTCGCCCGCGTCGTCCTCAACCGGCGCAAGCAGCTTGAGCAGCTCGCAGAAGTAGGCGGCGAGGGAATAGCCGCACACGTCCGCGGACAACCTGACGAATCTCCGAATCGCGACCGCGTCGTCGACGGTGTACATGTTCTTGCCCGAATACAGCTCAAAATTGGCGTAGGACAGCATCGCCGTCGCGGAGGTCAGCTTATTTTTGGGCCGCAGCGAGTTTTTGGCATAGGCCGTGACGACGCCCCCGGGCGTCAAAAGGGTGAGCACCCGGTCCGCCTCGCCGGTCCTGCGCTCCCAGATCACAAGCCCGTCAGACGTCAGCTTCATCCCTAAGGCCTCCCCCCGCGAAAAGACATGGCGCCGTTCAATAGCCGAAATTGCGCAGATACATCTCTTTGTCTCGCCAGTTCTCCCGCACCTTGACCCACAGCTTGAGATTGACGTGGCAGGCGAGAAACTGCTCGGCGTCCGCGCGCGCCTCGCTGCCGATCTTCTTGAGCATCGCGCCGCCCCGGCCGATGATCATGCCCTTGTGGGATTCCTTTTCGCAGACGATTTCGGCGTCGATGTCGAGCAGGCCGCCGTCCGGCCTCTCCTTAAACCGCTCGACCGACACCGCGCAGCCGTGGGGCAGCTCGTCCCGCAGGTTGAGCAGCAGCTTCTCGCGGATGATCTCCGCGACGATGACCTTTTCGGGCAGGTCGGTGAGTGTGTCGCTGTCGAAGAGATGCGGCCCCTCCTGCGCCCGGGCGTCGAGTGCGGCGGTCAACCGCTCCATCCCGTCCCCCGTCGCGGCGCTGACGAGCACTGCGTCGTAAAACGGGAACCGGCGGCGCAGCGCCTCCACCGCCTCGGGCCCCTTCTCCGGCCTTTTCAGCGTATCAGCCTTGTTGACGACGAGCAGCGTCGGCACCCCGCCCGCGGCGAGCTCGTCCAGCAGCTTTTGCTCTGTCTCGTCGAAGCTCTCCTTCGCCCAGGTCACGAACAGGGCGCAGTCGATCTCCGCGACCGAATCGCGCACCGCCTTGACCATGTGCTCGCCGAGCTTTGTTTTGGGCGCGTGAAAGCCGGGCGTATCCAGAAACACCGCCTGTAGCTCCCCCTCGGTCACAACGCCCATGATGCGGCTGCGGGTGGTCTGCGGCTTGGGGCTGGTGATCGCGATCTTCGCGCCGACCAGCCGGTTCAGCAGGGTCGATTTCCCGACATTGGGCAAGCCGACGAGCGCTGCGAACACCGAGCGCATCGCCATCAGCCTTCCCCGCCCGTCGTATAGCTCAGGCCGCGCGGCAGGCCGAGCTGGCGCAGCACGGCCTCCTCTTTTTCGCGCATATGCACCTCCTGCATCCCGCCCTCCTCGTGATGATAGCCGAGCAGGTGCAGCATGGAATGTACGGTCAAAAACGCGATCTCGCGGTTGAGCGAATGGCCGAACATGTTCGCCTGCTCGACCGCCTTTTCAAGGGAGATCACAATATCGCCGAGAGTAACCATGCCGGTCTCGGGCGTGATCTTATACTCGCCTTTTTCAAACAGAGGAAAAGAGAGCACGTCCGTCTCGACCGGCTTGTTGCGGTAGTCGCCGTTGATCTGCCGTATTTCGTCGTTGTCGACAAAGCTGACGCTGATCTCCGTCGGATAGGCAAACTTCTCAAACGCCAGCACCGCGTTGCAGCAGCGGCGCACCAGAAGGCGCGTGCCGGTCGGGATCTTCACCTTTTGCTGTCGGTTTGTGATGAGCACTTTATTGGACATTTATCGTGTTCCTCCTGTCTTTTTCTGCGCGGCCCGCTCATACGCCTTGACAATCTCGGCGACAAGGCGGAACCGCACGACATCCTTCTCGGAAAACTTCACCTGTTCGATGCCTTCAATATTTTTGAGAATCCGGGTCGCCTCGACAAGCCCCGATCTTTTCCCGTCGGACAGGTCGATCTGGGTCACGTCGCCGTTCACGACCATTTTCGAGCCCGATCCCAGGCGGGTCAGAAA
>CAZKRQ010000010.1:10804-15114 GCA_964555125.1 uncultured Oscillospiraceae bacterium | reverse complement strand
GGGGCGGCAAAAGTGAGTTGCCTAAATAGGGATTTATAGAACCGAAGACAAAGAGATTGCGCAAAATTCTATGGGAATACTCCGTTAGAGCAAAGAAACCGAAAGGGGAGCAAGCAGCTATAGAGAGCTGAAATAATTGAGAACACCGCATTCTTTAAAGGGGACCTTTTTGGTTTGCTGGCAGCTGCGAAATCCCATACCGAAACCCTCAATAGAGTAAAAAGGCCCTGCCAACCTTCTGGAAAGAAGTTGGCAGAGCCTTTTTGACGCTTTGGAAAGGAAAACCGTTTCATTCCGGGGCGGATGAAAATTTAGGAAGATTTCCTGCATTAAAAAGTGGTCGGGCGACCCATACGCAAGCAATACAGGAGATTCTCACCAAACGGATGACGCCATGTAGCACATGCTGAGAGGAATGAAAAATTGAGTAACAGGCATTCATGGCCTCACGGGCCCTTCGGTAAGGGAGCTGTAGAAAGGATGAGCGACAGAGAGAATTCTTAAGGAAAGAGCCACGGAAGCAGGGCGCTTTCGGGGGCAAAGCAGCCCGCGCAGCGAATGTTGCGACATTTATTGCAACGAGGCCTTATAGTTTTCGCCCCAGCTCTGCATGGCGTTGAGGATAGGGTGCAGGCTTTGTCCTAACGCAGTCAGAGTATATTCCACTCTCGGGGGCACCTCCGCGTAGACCGTTCGGGTCAAAAGACCGCTTTCCTCCATGGCCCGAAGCTGCGCGGTCAGCACCTTTTGCGACACATTGCCGACTGACCTTTTTAATTCGCCAAACCGCTTTGTTCCTGTGAGCAGATCGCGCAGGATCAAAACCTTCCATTTATCCCCGATCAATGTCAAGGTTGTCTCAACGGGGCAGGCAGGCAATTCTTTTATGGCTTTTTGTTCGTTCATCTGACATTTCCCTCGCAATAGTTTCCGATTGATACTTTGTGTTCAATTATAATATATCACCCTGATTGATTCAAGGTTTCTTCTAAGAAAGGGGGCGCCCGAGAAAAAATTGTTGCTTTGCGCGGGCCTGCAAAGCCGGAAAGGAGTATTTGGTTCTTCACGATAGGCGGCCATGGTATCCTTTGGGTAACTACGCCACAATAAAGTGCTTACTTGTGGAGCGCGAAAATATCCGTAAAATAAAAAGCACAGAGAGGAACTGCTCGCTGAATAAAAGGAAACGGAGGAACAACAATGGCACTCTCTCATCTGGCCGGGTGGAACAACGAACAGGGGACGGCTTCTGCCGCTTGCGGCACTGCCTGCGGCGCAGCGGATAAGCCGGAGAAAAAGCCCGCCGCTTGCGGCTCTGCCTGCGGCGCCGGCGATCAGCCTGCCGGGGCTCCCGCCGCCTGTGGCACTGCCTGTGGCGCAGCGGATAAGCCGGAGAAAAAGCCCGCCGCATGCGGTTCTGCCTGCGGCGCCGGCGGCCGGTAAATCGCCGCGCTCTTTTCCCAAGTGGTTCCCGGCGAGAACGCTCGCCGGGAACCCACGAAATCTACCCGGAGAGATTTTTATCTGATCCGATTATTATAGATCCATAAGCAAAGCGGGGTATGTGAGATGAAGCAGTATTTTTCCTTTCAATGGCACATCACGGATGAATGCGATCAGCGGTGCAAACATTGCTATATTTTTTCAGCGGACGCCTGCAAAAAAATAGATTCTATGAATTGGCGGCAGATACAGGATACGTTTTATAACTGCCTGGATTTCTGCGAGGTCAGCAACCGACTTCCCTACTTCTATCTTACAGGAGGAGACCCGATTCTGCACCCTGATTTTTGGCGGCTTCTGGAATTGCTTCATGAGCACAGTGTGCCGTTTACCATTCTCGGCAATCCCTTTCACCTGAACGATCGGATTTGCCGCGAGTTGAAGGCATATGGATGTGAGAAATACCAGCTGTCGATTGACGGGTTGCGCGAAACGCACGACTGGTTCAGAAAGCCCGGCTCCTACGACTGCACGCTGGAAAAAATCGGCTGTTTGAACCGCGCCGGTATTCGCAGCGTCGTCATGACGACGGTCTCTAAAACGAACCGCATGGAGGTTCCCGGCATCATTGACGAGGTCGTAAAGGCGGGCGCAAATGTGTTTGCGTTTTCCCGCTATGTTCCCAGCGGCGGCGAGCTCGACGCGAGCATGACGCCGCAGGAATATCGCGAGCTGCTTGCCGTCTGCGATCAGAAGTTCCGGCAATATGAGGCGGAGGGCTGCGGCACCTATTTCAACAAAAAGGATCATCTCTGGACGCTGTATGAATATGAAACGGGGGCGTTCAAGCTCCCGGCAACGGCGGAGGACGGCATGGTTTACGGCGGCTGCAACTGCGGGAACTGCCACATCACCATTCTCCCCACGGGCGAGGTCTACGCCTGCCGCCGGGTAGCGGACAGCCTTGTGGGCAATGTCTTGACCGACCGTCTTGCCGATCTGTGGGTGACGAAGATGGAGCGCTACCGGGAATACACGAGGTTCAGCAAATGCGCAAAATGCAAGCTGCTTGCGTTCTGCCGCGGCTGCCCTGCGGTGGCGAAGGGGACAAACGGAGATTTTTACGCCGCCGATCCACAGTGCTGGGCGGATGAAAACAGCGATTTGTTCAGAAAATGAGGTGGGACAGATGGAAAAAAACAAAAATGAGATTTTGGAGACCATCCTGCACCGCAGAGCCATTCGGCGATTTGCGGAAAAGCAGATCGAAGAAGATGTTTTGCAGCGGATTTTGCAGGCCGGGCTGTATGCGCCCAGCGCCGGAGGGCGACAAGGGGTTCTGTTCGTGGTCTGTCAGGACAGAGAGGTGAACGAGCGCCTCGGAAAGATCAAAAGGGGAAATTCAAGCCCCAGGATGGCGACGGCTGCGAGTTATGTGTCGAAAGAGCAGCCCAGCATCGCGGATGATCCCGCGCTGAAAAACGCTTTTTACGACGCGCCGACCGTCGTCACCCTGTTTGCGCCGAAGAATTTTCTGTTCGCGGCCGAGGACTGCGCCGTGGCGGCGGAGAACATGATGCTTGCCGCCGATTCGCTGGGCGTCGGCTCCTGCTATATCGGGCAGGGATGGACGGCCTTTGCCGACCCTTACGGCCAGGAGGTTCTGCGCCAATGGGAAATTCGCACAGATTATTATGCGGTGATGCAGCTTTTGCTCGGCTATCCCCGTGAGGGCGACGGGCACCCCGCGCCAAAGCCGCGCAGAGAAGGGCGCGTTGTGAGGGTGTAGGACCGTTCGCGGCGGTGCCGCAGGTAAATCAGGCGGCGGCCCTGTTTCGCGGCTTTGCGGGCGCTTTATTTCCCCGCCTCGCCAACCGATAAAAAAGCCTTTACTAGATCGGGGAGACCCCAAATCACCTTCGGAGGGACTAGACATGGACGCAAAAACCTGTATTGAAAAATTAAAGCTTGTCGGCGTTTTGTCCTTTGCAACCGTTGACAGAAAAGGAAATCCACAGGTCCGCTGTGTCAGCGCGATTCATTTTGACGAAGAGAGCCTCTATTTTTTCACGGCGAGGGGAAAAGATTTTTGCAGCGAGCTTCTCGAGAACGGGAGGGTGCAGATCCTCGCCTATACCCGATTCAAAGAGATGATACGCCTGTCCGGGAAGGCCGTTCCCGTCCCCGAGGCGGAGCAGGAGGCAAAGATCAACACGATTTTTGAAGAGCAGCCGTATCTCTCCAATGTTTATCCGAAGGATATGCGCAGGATCGGCATTATTTTTGAAATCAGAGACGCCGAAATGGAATATTTTAATCTCGGCGTGAACCCGATATTCAGAGAAAGCTACACGCTCGGAGCGGGAACGGTTTCCGAAAAGGGGTATGTCATTACCGACCGCTGCATCGGCTGCGGAAGATGCCAAAAAAGCTGTCCGCAGCGCTGCATTGCCGAGGGAAAACCCTATCGCATCCGGCAGGAGCATTGCCTGCATTGTGGAAATTGCCTTGAAACCTGTCCCGTAAAGGCGGTTCGGAAAAGGGGAGACAAATGAATCAGGCTGAAAGAAGAGTGTATTTGATTCAAACGCTGCTCTCGGAACGGCCGGAAGATGCTAAACCGCAAATTCCGGCAAGCGCGCAGGAGCAGAAAAAACTCTTGCGCGCGCTCTTTAATATCCGTATGCCGTCGCCCGCAACCGATGAATTTTTGACGGTTCAGGACGCCTATTTGCAGCAGGAAACGAGACAAAAGGGAATCACGGACCTGGACGCGCTGGAGCCCGTTCAAAAGGGGCTGTATCTCTGGCGCGGCGATATGACCACGCTTCGCTGTGACGCTATTGTCAATGCCGCAAACAGCCAGC
>CAZKRQ010000010.1:0-10794 GCA_964555125.1 uncultured Oscillospiraceae bacterium | reverse complement strand
GCTGCTTTTGCCCGAATCACGGGTGCATCGACAATGCCATCCACACCTATGCGGGTGTGCAGCTTCGGCTGGCCTGCGCGGAATTGATGCAGCGGCAGGGCCACGAGGAGGAGACGGGAGGGGCAAAGATCACACCCGCCTATAACCTGCCCTGCCGGTATGTGCTGCACACGGTCGGCCCGATCGTCCGGGGCCAGGTAACGGGACGGGATCGCGATCTGCTCGCCTCCTGCTATCGCTCCTGCCTGGAGCTTGCTGAGCGAAACGGATTAAAGAGCATCGCTTTCTGCTGCATTTCAACAGGGGAGTTTCATTTCCCAAATGATAAGGCGGCGCAGATCGCGATACAGACAGTGAAGGCGTATAAGAAACGCACACATAGCGAAATCGAGGTGATTTTCAATGTTTATAAGGAGCTCGACGAGACCATCTACCGTGAGCTTCTCCGAGCAGATTGACAGGCTGAAAAGCGAAATGGAGGCCGCCGGCGCGATCGTGATCGGCGCGGGCGCCGGGCTCTCCGCCTCGGCAGGGATGGCCTACAGCGGCGAGCGTTTTGAAAAATATTTTTCGGATTTTCGCCAGAAATACGGCATCACCGATATGTATTCGGGCGGCTTTTATCCCTTTGACACCCTGGAGGAATATTGGGCGTGGTGGTCGAGGCAGATTCTTGTCAACCGCTATGATGTGCCGGCCGGGGAGCCGTATATCGCGTTGCTCGAAGCCGTGCGGGGCAAGGACTATTTTGTGCTGACAACCAATGTGGACCACCAATTTCAGCGGGCGGGCTTTGACAAAAAACGGTTGTTTTATACGCAGGGAGATTACGGCCTGTGGCAATGCTCCAGAGCCTGCCACAATAAAACCTATGATAACGAAGAAACGGTGAAACGGATGGTGGCGGAGCAGCGGGAGATGAGAATCCCCTCGGAGCTGGTGCCGAGATGCCCCCGGTGCGGCGCGCCGATGACGATGAATCTGCGGTGTGACGACTCTTTCGTGCAGGACGAGGGCTGGTACGCCGCCGCAAATCGATATGATGAATTCATTCGCCGGCATCGGGATTCGCGCGTTCTGTTTCTGGAGCTCGGCGTCGGAATGAACACGCCGGGGATTATAAAATTTGAGTTCTGGCGCATGGTCCATGAGTGGAAAAGAGCGGAATATGTCTGCATCAATGCCAAAGAAGCTTATGCGCCGGAGGAAATCAGAAACAAATCGATCTGTATTCAGGCGGATATTGCAGAGGTTCTCAAGCAGTTAAAGGGCTCAGACGCCTAAAATTGCTTTAATATGTCATGATGTCCTCATCATTCCGGAAAGGCGCTGCCCGCCGCCATATTCGGCCTGCTGGTGGTCTACTGTCTGAAAGACATAAGCCTGTTCAGCGGCAGCCACGGCCTGCCGGAGCTGATGGCGATTGTTGTTGTGGTCTTGCTGCACCTGTGGAAAAGGCAGATGCTCCTGTCGATTGCGGGCGGAACGGTATGCTATATGCTGCTTGTGCAGCTTGTGTTTTGACGGAAAAAGCGCGTGGCAGGGGCGAAGTATGAAAATGCCTCTCAGCGTCGCGGCTGAACGCGGCTGAGAGGCTTGCAGAACGGAAGCGAGGGGCTTTGAAAGAAAATGGGAGAAAATAATGCATGGCGGCCGGCGGCCCTGCAAATGAGAGATCAGGGTTTTTGGGTCAAAATGCGCTTCACGCACCGCGCGGCGTCGGTGGCGGAGTTGGTGTAAATGTCCGCGCCGACCGAGTCGGCGAATTCCTGGGTGATGGAAGCCCCGCCGACCATGATATAGACGCTTTTTCGTTTCGGGTGACGGTCCAGAGCGGCGATGGTTTTGGTGACGCTGTGCATGGTGGTGGACAGTAAGCAGGAAAGGCCGACAAAGCGCACATTATCATAGGCGCCGAGCGCCTGACAAAACTGCTCGGGGGAAACGTCGATGCCCAGATCGACGACCGTCAAGCCGACGCTTTCGAGCATACAGCCGACGAGGCTTTTGCCCAGATCATGCAGATCGCCCGCGACGGTGCCGAGAATGGCGCAGTATTTATAAAAGTCGCCCTTACCCTGCAAGCTGGGGCGCAGCATATCCAGACCGCTGCGAATCGCTCGCGCGGACAACAGAAGCTGCGTGATGTCGCGCTCCTCGTCGTAATGGCCGGCATACGGATCCGAATAATAGACGGTCATGGAGTTCGCGATGGTGTCTGCGGGAATGCCGAAGGAAAGGGCATCAAGCACGCACTGCCTGACGCCCGGAACCGATCCGCTCATCGCGGCGTCGGCGAGCGCTTTCAGCAATTTTTCTCTCGACGGCCCGCTCAAAACATCCCCCCGAATCAAAACAGCAGGCAACCGGTATACGCCAGTTTGTTTTTGCCGTGATTGTACGGAACACCGTTTCTGGTGCAGATTTCGCTGACAAGCAGGCAATATGCCTCCATCGACTGCATTTGCAGCTCGGGGAAGCGGCAGGGAGCGTCGGGATAGGTGCAGTCGGCGCACCTTGTGCAGCTGCCGGCGGTCAGGGGCAGAAACGCGCCGTCGTGGATTTCGCGCCAGCGCCGGACGGCCTTGTCGAACCGCGCCTTGTGCTTTTTCTCTACCTCCTGCATTCCCTCGATGTCCCACTCGTCCTCCAGATCGCCGACCGACTGGACGAGGATGCCCTGACCAAAAGACCGCATACGGGCTTCGCAGTCCTCAATCGAGCCGCAGGCAGGCGGGCAGGACCAGTTTTTGTCATATCGATGGCATTTATTTTCGGCGCACATCGCGCGCACCTCGGGGTAAGCCTGCAACGTGTCGGGGGCCAGCGGCGCGACCGTCTCGAAACCGCATTCCTGCGCGATACGCATCGCCTGCTCTATGTTCACCTGTTATTCCTCCCCAAACAGAAGATTATCGACATAGCAATCCTGAAATTCAGGCAGCGAAGCGAGCTCAAGGAACTCGGTCTCCTGCGCGAGGCGGGAGGATTCCTCAAAATGCGCGCGGCTCAGCGCCGCGAGCTTGGAGCCCTCGCCTGCGGCGTTGCCGACGGGGACAATCTTGTCGAGCAGCACCGGGGGAATCATCCCGATGGCGCAGGCACTCTCGGGCTTGAGGTAGTTGCCGAAGGCGCCCGCGAGAAAGACCTGGTCGATCTTTGCAAGCGGCGTCTCGAGGCGCTGCGCCATCAGCTCGATGCCGGCGCAGATGGCGGCTTTCGCGAGCTGCACCTCGCGAATATCCTTTTGTGTCAGATAGACGCCGGTTTCGCCCTGGCCGAAGAGCTGAACGGCGGGCTTGCCGTCGATTTCGCAGAGCTTATCGGCGTTCACGCGGCCGGTCTCGGTGTCGAGCTCGTCGGCCTTGAGAATGCGGCCCTCCTCCGAGAGAAGGCCGGCGTCGAGCAGCGTCGCGACGGCGTCGAGCAGGCCGGAGCCGCAGATGCCCGCGGGCCTGGTTTTGCCGATCACGGTGTAGGAGAGCACCCCGGCGTCGTTGAGAAAGACGTGGTCGATCGCGCCCTCCGCGCCGCGCATACCGCAGGTGATCTTTGCGCCCTCAAACGCGGGGCCGGCCGCCGTTGAGCAGGCGAGGCGGCGCTTGCTGTTGCCGAGCACCATTTCGCCGTTGGTGCCGATGTCGATCATGAGGGTCAGGGGCTCAAGATGGCTGTAGTCGCAGGAGAGAAGGCAGCCGACCGTGTCCGCGCCGACAAAGCCCGCGATGTTGGCGAGCAGCCGCACGGTCGCGCCGGGCGCGGCGTCAAACACACCGGCCGCGGAAAATTCCATCGCCTCGCGCTTGGAGGGCATGTAGGGCGGCACGACGAGCGGCCCGCAATCGAGCCCCATAAACAGATGGTGCATACAGGTGTTGCCGACGATGGCGATGATGCCGATGCGCTGCGCGTCAACGCCCGCGTCCGCGACGGCGCGCAGGATCAGGTCGTTCAGCGCGCCGCGAATGTCGCCCTTGAGCTCCTCCATACCGCCGTCCAGCGCGTGTTGGATGCGGCTGATGACATCCGCGCCGTATTCTCGTTGTGGGTTGAGGGTCGAGACCGTGGCGAGAAGGCCGCCGGTTTTGCCGTCGAGCAGGTGGCCGACCACCGTGGTGGTGCCGATGTCGAACGCCATGCACAGGTCGCTGCCGCCGTCAGGCGCGGCCTGCAACAGCGAGGTGCCCGCGGTGAGGATAGCGTGGCGGGTATTGCCGTGGGTCGTGACCGTCATGTCGGATTCAACGAGGGTGTTGCAGGCGAGAACCTCACGGGTTTCGCCGTTTGCCGTGACGCTTACCTTACATTTGCCGCAGATTCCGTTGCCGCCGCAGGGGGCGTCCAGCAGAATGTCGGCCGCGCGCAGCGCTTCCATCACCGTCGTGCCCGGCTCGACGGAAATCGTTTTGTTCTCGGGCAGAATAGTCACTTTTATCATCATTTTATTGTACTCCGCGTCGACGAAATTGTAAAGAATCCCGGATGGCAAAATAGCGCAGCATAAGCTGCGCTATTTTGCCGTGTTTGGGCAAACACAATCAGACGTATGGTTCTATGGGAAAGTAGCTGGCAAAAAATCAGGCGATTTCCTTCGCTTTCTGCGCGGCAGAGGCGGCGTCCGGCGTATAGGCGTCGGCACCGATCTTGTCCGCGAACTCCTGGGTGATCGGCGCGCCGCCGACCATGACCTTGACCTTGGAGCGGAAATCGGACTCGTTGATCGCCTTCACGGTCGCCTCAAGCGAGGGCATCGTGGTGGTGAGCAGCGCGGAGCAGGCGATGATCTTGGTGTCGGGGTTCTCTCTGTAGGTCTCGATGAACTTCTCGATGGGAACGTCGACGCCCAGATCGATCACCTCGAAGCCGGCGGATTCAAACATCATGCCGACGAGGTTCTTGCCGATGTCGTGCAGGTCGCCCGCGACCGTGCCGAGGATGATCTTGCCTGCGGCGCCGGCGGTGCCCGCGGCGAGGTGCGGCTTGAGGACCTCAACGCCCTTCTTCATGGCGCGCGCAGCGACCAGCATCTCGGGAACGAAGATCTCGCCGTTTTTGAACTTCTCGCCGACGACGCCCATCGCGTCGATCATGCCCTGGTTGAGGATGTCGGTGGGGTTGCAGCCGGCGTCGAGCGCCTCCTGAACCAGACCGCCAACGAGTTTCGCCTTACCGCTCTGAACAGCTTCTGCAACTTCCTGAATCTTAGACATAGATGAATAGCCCCCTCATAAAAAATTGATAAAATATTTTCTTTCTACGCGCGGCCGCGTTGCGCACGGCCACGCGAATATGAAACCAAAGGATTTGTTTATTTCTTGTTGCCGAACAGGCCCTCGCGATATGCGGAGATATATTCCATGCAGTAATCGTCAAGGCCGAGCATCGCCTCGGTCGCGTAGATCATGCCCATCATGTCGCGGTTGGTCGGGTCGAGAACGGCGGAATCCATGCCCGCGTTCATCGAGAGCACCACGAACGCCTGATTGAGCAGGCGGCGAACCGGCAGGTTGAACGAGATGTTGGAGACCGCGCCGGTGATGTGGATAGTCGGCTGCTCCTTGCGGATCTGGTGCATGACGTCCACGATCATATTGATGCCGTCCTCCGAGGTGCAGAGCATCTCGACGAGCGGATCGATGTGCAGGTTGCCGACCTTAACGCCGTAATGGTTCGCCTTGTCGATGATCGTGTGGAAGACGTCGAGGCGTTCTTCGGCGGAGGCGGGGATGCCCTTCGCGCACAGCAGCGCGATGCACTGCCAGTCGGTGCCCGCGATCGCGGGGAAAACAACGTCGCACTTGTCGCCCTCGCCCGAAACCGAGTTGATCATGCCGGGCTTTTTGCAGAACTTCATCGCCGCGACGCAGCTGTTGGCATTGGGTGAATCGATGCAGATCGGCAGGTCGGTGACCTCCTGCACAAGGCCGATGAGCCACTCGAGCGTTTCGACCTCGACGTCGTCCTCCACCGAGGCGCAGACGTCAATAAAGGTCGCCCCCGCTTCGGTCTGGATGCGCGCGCGCTCGCGGATAAAGTCGGCGTCGCGCTTGGCGATCGCCTCCGCGACGGCCGGAATGGAGCCGTTGATCTTTTCGCCGATAAAAATCATAGTTACCAGTCTCACTTTCCGAATTTGAATCGATCGGGGGCTGCGCAGACAACGCAGCCCGGATATTTCTTATCTTTCATTATACCGGGCGGGGAGATGAATTGAAATCCGATATTTTGATTGACTTTAATTTGGAAACTTCATACAATATGTAGGAGGGAAGGAGAGAGGCGCATGAAATTGAGCGGGGCTCTGGTAATCAAAGCGCTGGCGGGCTATACGGTATATTGCGGCGAGGGGGTCACGGCGTCGGATTTTGATCTGGCGCGCCCGGTCTTTGTGCAAAAGGGTGAACGGCTTTCGCCGGGGCATATTTATATCACGGATGAATCGGAGGGGGACACCCGGCCCGCGGTGCCGGATTCATCAATTTTGTTATGTATTACGAGAAAAAAATTATCCAATATCGGCAAAAGGACGGCGAATCTGGTGGGGGAGATTGACACGCGCGGCGTGTTCAACTGCCTGCAAAGGCTGTTCGACGAGTTCGACGCCTGGGATGAGGAGCTGCAAACGCTTCTCTATTCCGACACCGGCGTCGAGGCGCTGCTCAAGAGCGGCGAACGGCGCATGGGCGGCCTGCTTTTTCTGCACAATCGGGATTTTGCGATTGTCGCCAGCTCGGACAAGGTGCCGCTCGACGTGCAGGATATGGACGACAATGCTACATTTTGCTTTAATGAATTGGTGAATGCGCTGAAAAAGGATCCGGAATTCAACCGCATGAAGCGCTATCAGGGGGTATTCCACCTGCCGCCGCGCATCACGGGAGGACAGAGCCTCGGCTGCAACTTTTTCGGGGAATCCGCGGATTTCAGCTATCGTATGCTCTCTATCAGCGCGGAGCGGGGGCTGGACGATTCGGATGTCGGGATCTTCGCGCACCTTGCGCGCTATATCGACCTCGCGGTGCGGCGGCCGTTGGTCAAAGCGCAGCTGGAGGCGGAGGACAAGTCCGCCGAGCGTCTGCGCGGCCTGCTGCGCGATCTGTTGCAGCAGAGCCCGGCGACTCAGCTGCGCGCCCTGCAACAGCTGGGCTCGTTCGGCTGGAGCGCCGAGCACAGCTTTTGCGTGCTGTCGGTGCATGTGACGGCGAGCGACATTGAGAATAACACGGTGCGGATGCTCTGCAACCAGATGGAGCGGCTGCTGCCCGAGGCGAGCGCGTTTGAGATGGAGGGCGACGTCGCGGTGATCGCGAACCTGTCGCTGGGCGAGCAGACGATCGAGACGCTTCTTCGCTCGCTGGTTTATTTTGTGCGCGACAACTATTTGAAGGTCGGGGTCAGCGGCGTTTGCCACAGCATCGGCGGTCTCTACGACCACTACCGGCAGAGCGGCATCGCGCTCAGATATGCCTGTATGCCGGATGTGACGACATGGATCGTGCGGTTTGACGACATCGCGGTGCGCTATATGGTGGATAACTGCGCCGGGGTGCTGCCGCCCAATCTGGTCTGTTCGAGCCGCATCCTCGCCATGCGCGAATATGACGGCAAGCACGGCACCGAGTTTTATAAAACGCTCCGCGTCTTTATCCAAAACCGTTTCAACGCGCTGCAATCCTCGCGCGAGCTCTTTATCCACCGCAGCACCTTCAACTATCGCCTTGAGCGCATTGTCAACCAGTTTCACATTAACACCGACGACCAGACAACGCTGCTGCACGCGCTGCTGACCTTTCGCCTGCTCGGCGACGAGTGAGCGGCGGGCCGGGATGCCGGTAAAAGCGAAAGAAAGGGACGGGGCAAGCCAAATTAGCCTGCCCTGTCCCTTTTGCCGCGCCGAAGCCGCGGCGGGTTCAGGAGGGTTGGGCCGCGGGCCCTTCCGTGCGCTTCATCAGAAGGAGGCTGTATGCGCCAAGCGCCACATAGGTTATCAATAGAATAACGATGGAGACGGCCGGATAAAACATCTCGGTTTTGAAGCAGTAGGGCAGCGCGCAGATATCGATCAGGGCGTGCAGGACAACGGGGACCCAAAAATTGTTCGTGCGCTTATAGATCGTGCCGAAATAAAGTCCCATGCCGATGGTGGAGACGACCTTAAACGCCGCCACGCCCGCCCCCATGCCGGTGACGCCCGGCAGATGGCCGAGGCCGAACACAACCGAGGAGACGACAATGGCCAGCTCGGTTTTTCGGGGGCTTTTCCGGCAGACCGCCTCCACGATATGGAGGAACAGCCCTCTGACGTAGAATTCCTCCACGACGGCGACGCCGACATAATAGACAACGCCCTCGATCAGTATTTTCCACACGGTGGGCCGGGCATCAAACGGATACAGCCCGACGAGAAACGCCGCGAGGGTGCACAAACCCGCCAAAAGCCCGGGGATGGCATGTGCTTTCAGGCCGGCCGCCAGCCCCCTGCGCGAAAAGCCGAGGGGGATCGAGACGGAAAAAAACTTCAAAACCGCGAACGCCAGAATGCCGATCAAGAGGAAATTGAGAATGAGCGGGAGGATGAGCGGGTCGACGTCGGCGACGGCGCACCGTATCAGGACGCCGGGCAGGCCGGAAATATCCATAAACGCGACCACGATGGTCAACAGTGAGGCTGCGACAAGATCTTTTCTGCTCATATGGCTTTGCCTTTCCCCGGCCCGGCCGGTCGGTCAACGGGTTATATTGTATATTCACGGCTCACGCGCCTCTTTGGGTTCCCGTCGACGGGCCCGGAACCGCGCGGCCGCGCCGGGCTAAGGCTGCGCCCATTCGCCGGTTGCGGCGTCCCGCTCCAGCACAAGGGCACCGGCCTCTTCACCGCGGTCAAAGTATATTGTTTCGACAGAAGCGTCCGCATGGATCGCAAAACAGTTTTCCGCCCCTATACCGCTGTTGAAGCCGCCAAAAGCGCAATAAAAGGAGCAGTGCAGCGCGCTGCCGGTCTGCTCGGTCTCGATGGCGCGGATAAATCCCATGGAGCCGGCAAGGGCCGTCCATACCGTAATGACAGAGCCGTCCTCGGAGACGGAGAAATCCTGCAAATAGACGTCGGTTCGCTTTTTGAAGCCCGATGAGACAAAGAATATCATCATCGCGGCCGCGAAAACAATGAAGAGCAGCGGAAGCGGGCTGTGTTTTTTCTTGCGCATGGCGTCCCGGACCCTGCGCGGCCCGGCGATTTGCCGCCGCGCGGAAAGGTCACGGCTCATACCGCTTTTCCTGGATGATGATGTTGAGCAGGCGCAGAGAGATAAAGACATACTCAAACTCATACGGGTCCTCGAGCTCGATGCCGTAGTTGCTTTTGATGCGCTGAATCTGATACAGCATGGTGTTTCGGTGCATGAACATCGCGTCGGCCGCGCGGGTGATCGAGCGGTTGTGCTCCAGATAGGCGAGCAGGGAGTGAAACAGCTTCGCGTTTTTCGGGTCGCCGTTGGCGTAAAGCCGAAGCACGGCGGGGTGGCAGGCGTGGTATTGCTCGGTGCGGTCGCCAGAAACGATGAGATAGTTGAGGGCGCTGTCGTAAAAGGTGTGCACGGCCTTGTTCGCGCCGTGCAGCTGATAGGCGGGCTTGAGCGAAAAGAGCGCCTGGCGGTAAAAATATCGCAAATCATAGGCGCTGCGGCAGGGCATACTGACGCCGACATCTACGCGGTATTCCTCGGCCCGTTCCTCGAGCAGCTGCGCGACGCGGTCGCGCGCGTCGTGCGCCGTGTTCGCGACGACGGCGAGGGTGTTTTCGATCAACACGGCGGGCACAGGGGGCGCGAGCGAGAGGATAGCCTCCTGCAACAGGCGCAGATTTTCCTGCCCCGCGATCCCGTCGCGGGAGCGAATGGCGAAGACCGAGAGCTCGTCGCCCACGCGCCAGCCGAGCGTTTGCAGGTCGTGGCTGAGCGCAGCGGAGTCCGCCACCGAGGTCAGGCATTGCATAACGGCGCTGTATTTGTGGAGCGCCGAGGGCTGCGCCGCGACGGATTCCGAGATCAGGGCCGATAAAATTTCCAGCGTTTGGACGGTGCCGCGTCTGATGGCGCTGTTTTTTGCCAGGACCAAAAAATAGCCCCAGACAGCGCCGCCGCACAGAACCTTGGTGATCAGCGACGCGCAGCCGCCGTCCGGGGCGTCGAAAAGACGTGAAAGCGGCCCCCCGTCGGAGATGCCGTCATAGGAGCCCGCCTGCACGGCGGATTGCTGCGGCGCGACAAAGCCCTCGGACGACGCCAGCGCGCGACCGTCGGCATCGTATAAAACAACGGGATTGCCGACAATGATAGACAGAGAGTTGACGATAGCCGTCCAGTTCCGCTCCCTTGCGAGGGTGACCGTTGAGGTGTGCCAGCTGTCGTAAAAGTCAAAAATATCCTGAATGATCTCGAAGGCATAGCGGGTGTCCGCGTCCCGTATGATGATGCGGTCGTTTTCCGCCGTGCACCAGGAATCCGCGCCGTGCTGGGTGATGCAGATGCAGTTGGGCGCATAGGCGAAGCGCGCGCTGCGCAGCGTCGGCGCGGCGTCCTCGCGGATCTGTTCCTCAATATCGAGCGAGCGCAGCATACTCGCAATCATCCACATACTCAGCCGCATAGAGGTGCTCCCTTCGCCGTGCTTTTGTTTGCATTATAACACAGAGCTGTGCTGTATGCACATTGAATTTCTCATTTTCAGATGTTCAAACAGAAAATTGGACTTTATGTTGTTTAAAATGCTGAAATAGTCGCGAAAAATCTGGGG
>CAZKRQ010000009.1:3586-16333 GCA_964555125.1 uncultured Oscillospiraceae bacterium | reverse complement strand
CCTGCGCGGCGGCCTGCATGACCCGGCCGATATACAGCTTATCGAACAGCAGAAAGGTGCCGATGATGAGCAGCAGGCCGATGCCGATGATAAACAGATATTGATACTCGAGGCGAACCGAGCCGAGCACAAGCACGCCCTTGATGATCGGCGGCTGCACGACGGGCACCGAGCCCCAGATGATTTTCGCGATTTCCTTGATGACGGTGGAAGCGCCGAGCGTGCTGATAATAATGGTCGCGCTCCAGGTCGATTTGCGCAGCGGCCAATAGACCGAAAACATAAACAGCGCGCCGAACAGGCAGAAGATCACGAGCGCAATAATCACCATCGCCCAAATTGGCATACCGAGCTGCACAGACAGCGCGAAGGTGACATAGGCGCCCAGCATGAACAGCTCGCCCTGAGCGAAGTTGAGAACGCCGACCGCGCGGATGAGCAGCACGATGCCCATCGCGATCATTGCATAGATCATGCCCATGGACAGGCCGATGACCAGCAATTGCAGATACATTCCGATATTCATGATCCCTCCGAAACGACGGCGCAAGCGCCCGCCGTTTTTTCCCTACTGAACTTTTAAAAAGGCGGATTTGGCTGAGCAACGCCTTTGGGACCCGTTGCGAAAACGAGTCCCAAAGGCTGTAAGCTCTTAGACCCTGTATCCACAGCCGACCGCGCCGGGCGGCGTGTCCGGGCTTCGGAATACAGACTCTTCGTTTCTCCGGGAACTCAGCGGTTGACGAGACCCGTCAGCTTGCCGGAGAGATTCTCGGTCTGCACCATGAAGATGGTGGTTCCGAGCGAATGGTCTCCGTTATAGGTGTAGGTCGTCATCGCGCCCTTGAGGCCGTTGGTCTTGCCGATCTCCTCGTTGATCGCCTTGGGATCGTCCGAGCCGGCGCGCTCGATGGCGGCGCCGATCACCTGCATGGCGTCATAGGCGCAGACAGACTGCATGTCCGGGTCGCGGTTGTAGGCCGCGCGATAAGCGTCGACAAAGGCCTTGCCCTCCGCCGTGTCGGTCTCGCAGGTCCAGTCAGCCAGCGAATACCAGCCGTTGGCCGCCTCGCCCGCGGTATCCATCGCCAGCGCGGAGGCGTACTGCGAGCAGCCCATGAGCGGCATGTCAAGACCCATTGCGTCCACCTGCATCATAACGACGGCCGCCTGATCCTGGTGGTTGATGGCGATGAGGCCATCCGCGCCGGAGTTCGCGATCTGGGTCAGATACGGGGTGAACTGGCTCTCGTCCTCCGAGACGCTGATGCGCAGCGCGACCGTCATGCCCTTATCCTCGATCGCCTGCTCGACATAGTCGGCCATGCCCTGGCCATAGGAGTCGGAGACGTGCAGGATGGCGGGGTTCTTCATGCCCAGATCCGCGCAGGCGTTGACCATCGCGGGGCTGACATAGCGGTCGGTCAGGCGAAGCATCCAGAAATACTCATAGCCCGACTCGATGAGCGCGTGGCTGCTGCAGCCGCCGATGAGAGGAATCTCATAATTCTCGACCTCGGGGCAGACCAGCGCGACCTGAGAGCTGTAGCCGTTGCTGAAGACCGCGCAGACGTCGTCGCTGCTCAGCGCCTTGACCATCGCGTTGACATAGGCCTGGTCGGTCTCGCCGTTGTCCTCATAGATGATCTCGACCTGACGGCCCAGAATGCCGCCGTTGGCGTTGACCTGCTCTTTCCAAAGCTCGGCGCCCTCTTTGCAGTATTCGCCGTGGCCGGAATTGGAGCCGGAAAGGGTGGTGACGATGCCGATGCGAATGGGCTCGCTGCTGCCGTTCGCATCGTTGTTGTCGTTGTTGTTGTCCCCGTTGCTTTCCGCCGGCTTGTTGCCGCACGCCGCAAGCAGCATGACGCAGGCGAGCAGAAGCGAGAGAACACTGATCAGTTTCTTGCTCATAAAATCCTCCTTTTTCTCCGCTTTCATCTGCGGATTACGGTTTTATCATCCCATTTTTTCGGCGCAAAGTAAATGGACGATATTGCAGCCGAAAATTTCATTTTATGTAAGTTTTAAAAAAATATTCTCAAAACGGAAATCCGACAAGTTTCGCGAAGTTTTCTTGTATTATCTTGTTATCGGCGAAGCAATAAGGTATAATATACGCGTATAAATACAAAAATGTCGGTAAAATTTGTGTAACTTTTAAATCCAGAATGGGAGGCCATATGAGGGCAAACACACAAAGCGAGAAGCCGGAAACGGCGCGCAAGCGCATGTCTCCCCTGCGAAATCTGCCGCTTGCTCTGTTATACCTGCTGGGGACGGCGGCAGTCCTGTTCGCCGGGCTCTTCTATTTCTGCGCGGCGTCCCTGACCCATTCCCGTTCGCTTGTAATCGACGCGGCCTCCCGCGGCATCGCGGCGAGCCTGTCCGGTCTGGAGAGCAGCGAGGCCGTGAGCCTGGAGGAGGCCGTCGGGGCCGCCGGGGACGCGCTGCGCTATTGCGAGAGCCACTATGTCTTTTCCCTGTTTCTCCTCGACGAAAACAATCGCGTCGTGCACGCCGAGCACTACAACGCGGTTGAGGAAAATCCGCTGCCTCTGTCCAAGGAGTTCTCCTCGCGCGTCCCCCCACAGGGCGTGAGCATCGACACCCTACAGGACACCTATCGCGGCTCGCTTCTCTATATCGGCACGCGGGTCGGCCCGCTCTATCACCTCTACGCCGTTTTCCCCACGCGGCAATTCGCCGGCGTGACCTCGGTTTTTCTCCGGCTCTCGGTTGTCACCGCGCTGCTTTTATTCGGCGGCAGCCTTGCGGTCTATCTGCTCATGCGTCACTATTTTCTCAGCCCGGCCAAGGCGCTGCTGCGCGCCGTGCGCAACCGCGAGCGGCCCCGCGCCATCGAGCCCTATCTCGGCTGGAAGAACGAAATGGGCGCGCTGTGCACCGCCTATTATGACCGAGAGGCGGATTACAACGCCACCATCGTGAAGATCAACCAGCTCAACGACGAAAAGCGCGAGGCGGAGCTGGACGTCCTGCAAAACCAGATCAATTCTCACTTTATCTTCAACACCCTCAACAATGTGCAGTGGCTCGCCTCCGCCGGGCGCACGGACGACGTGATCAAAACGGTGCAGGCGCTCGACCAGCTGCTGCGCGCCTGCGCGCACAACGAGAGCGACTTTGTCACGATTGAGGAGGAGCTCGGCTATGTCGAGGCATATCTGACCATTCAGCAGATCCGTTTCGGCGAAAACTTCCGCTTTGAAATCGACGTGGATCCTCTGCAATTGCAGATGAAGGTGCCCAAATTCATCCTTCAGCCGCTGGTTGAAAACAGCATCTATCACGGCTTTTTGGACATTGGCAAGACGGACGGCTTCATCCAGATCTCCCTGCGCCGCCGCGGGCACCGCATCGACATCCGCGTGCGCGACAACGGCGCGGGCATCGAGCGCGCCCGCATCCACGACATTCTCATCAATCAACACAAGAGCTCCAACCGCTATATGGGCGTCGCGATCGGCAACATCAACCGGCGCATCCGCCTGCTCTGCGGGCGCGAATACGGGCTCGGCATCAAGAGCGCGCCGGGCAGCTACACCGAGGTAGAGGTCACGCTGCCGGTTCTGCCGACAAAACTGTGAGGTGAAGGACGATGGCTTATAAGGTAATGCTTGTGGACGACGACAGCCTTGTGCGCATGGGCCTGCGCCACTCGGTCGACTGGGCGGCAAAGGGGCTCGTTCTCGCGGGCGAGGCTGCGGACGGCGGCGAGGCGCTCGAGATGATGGACGCCGTGCAGCCGGACATCGTCTTCTCGGACATGTATATGCCCAAATTCGACGGCATCAAATTTATCGAGCGGGCGCTCGCCCGTTATCCCGACACGATCTTTGTCGTGCTCAGCTGTCACAACGACTTTCAATATATCAAGGAATCCCTGCGCCTGGGCGTCTATGACTATCTGCTCAAAAGCTCGATTGTCAACTCGGACGAGCTCGACCGGGTGCTCGACAACATCGTGCAGCTGCTCGACGAAAAGCGCCGCCAGCCCGAGCCGCCCGCGCCCGCCGCGCCCGAGCGCACCGCCGAATCCTCCGCGCGGGAGCTCAGGGGAATGCTCTCCGCCTATCTGCGCGGCCAGACCGAGCTCGAGGCGGAGCTCACCCAGCGCCTCACCCTCCTCGGCGCAAACCCGCTCGGCGGCCCGCTCTACCTCGTCGGGGTTGATTTCGACAACTACGCGAGTATGCTCGCCGTCTTTCAGGACAGCGCGCTGCTCGATTACGCGATCGAAAACATTCTCAGCGAGATCGTCGGCGAGCACGGCAGCGGCGTCGTTCTCCCCTCGAAAAACCACGTTTTCTACGCGCTGATGAACGTCGTGACCAAAAACAGCTTCATCACGCCGGACGACAAGGTGCTCAGCGTCTGCGAGTGGATTCGCATCAACATCAAAAACAATCTCAAATCGACCTGTAGCCTCTATGTGCCGTCGGGCGCCGATTTTCAGTCCCTGCCCGCGGTTTACGACATGCTCAGCGAAGAGATCGAAAAGCGCCACCCGCACAATTTCGACACGATCATCGACCTGCGCGGCTTTGAGCCGCAGGAGGAAGCCGTTCCCGCGGCCGGCGCCGCCGACCCCGTCGACGCGTGCATCGAGTATATTCTCGTCCACTATCGCGAAAAGATCGCGCTCGACGACCTGGCCGCCCTGACCGGCATCAGCAAATATCACCTCTGCAAGAAGTTCAAGGACCGCACCAACACCAGCATCGTCAACTATATTTTACAGGTGCGCATCGACAAGGCCAAGGAGCTGCTGCTGCGCAATCGAAACAAGGTCTTTGTCGTCGCGGGCATGGTCGGCTTCAACGACGTCTCCTATTTCAACCGGGCCTTCAAAAAGATCACAGGCCTCTCCCCGACGGAATATGTGGAGCACAACAGCTCTATTCTGACCGTGACAGACGACAATTAGCAGAATCCACAACCGCAAAAGCAGCGCTTTGTGAAAAACAGATAAATTCCGCCTGTACCGACGGGCTCAACTTGAAAATCCGGGTTTCCCGTGCAATAATACATTAGAAATTGTATACATTTTGCTTGTGCAAAAACCGCAAGCCCGCGCCGCGCGCAAAGAGGAGGGAACACCGTGCTCTGCCGTCTCGGGATCATCGCGCAGGATCTGCGCGCCACTGTGACGCCGCTCGTCTATCGGGCGATGACGGCGGAGATCGGCGTGCCCATTTCCTATGAGATCCGCAACGTGGATCTGGCGGGGTTCCCGCAGGCGTTGGAAAGGGCGCGCGTCGAGCTGGACGGCCTGACCGTCACGATGCCGTATAAGCGGGTCGTGCTCAACTATGCCGACCGCATCGACGAGAGCGCGCTTGCGTGCGGCTCGGCCAATGTTTTGCTGGTGAAAAACAAAAAAATCACCGCCTACAGCACCGACGGCTGGGGGCTGGTAAAATATCTGTCGTTCGCCTCTCTGTCCCTTTCGGGCAAGCGGATCGTGCTGCTCGGCGCGGGCGGCGCGGCCCACTCCATCGCGTGGCAGCTGCGCGAGAACGGCGCCGCCGAGATCGACGTCATCAACCGCAGCACCGACCACGCCGAAGCGCTCTGCGCCCGATTCGGCAAACGCTTTATCCCCTATCCCCTCACCCCCGCGCAGCTGCGCGCCTGCTGCGACGGCGCGGATTTCTTTATCAACGCCACCTCGCTCGGGCAGCTCGGCTGCGAGGATTTCGCCGACCTTCGCTTTCTGTTCGCGCTGCCGCCCAACGGCGTCGTGGTCGACCTCAACTACGCCAACCCCGAGGCACGGCTGATTCCCGCCGCGCGCGAGCGGGGCCTGCGCGCTCTGGACGGCAGGGGCGTAGCGACCTGCCAGGCACTGCGGGCCGTCACCATCTGGACGGGGAAAGCGCCGTCGGACGCCGCGGCACAGGATCTGATCCAGAGCTTTTAGGGCTCGCGCCTGTTTTTCAGCGGGAATTTTCGCGGTTTTCCACGAGCCCTCGAAGCACCCCGCCATCACCAGAAAGCCCGCGCGCCCTTTTGGGCCACGCGGGCTCTCTTTAAAACGAGCCGGGCTTTCGGTCCCCGCCGGTCATTCGGCGAGCCGCTTCAGGTAGGCCTTCGGCGTGCAGCCCTGCGTTTTTTTGAAGAGCTGGATAAAATAACTCATATCCCGAAAACCGCTGTCATAGCAGGCCTCGGAAATCGAGCCGGTCTGCGCGAGCAGGCGGCAGGCGTTGCTGACCCTGACATGGTTGAGGTAGCGGTGATAGGTCATGCCGGTATTGGCCTTGAACCACGCGCAAAAGTAATTGCGGGTAAAGCCGACGGCGGCCGCCGCCTCTTCGAGCAGGACCGGCCGCGCGAAATGCTCCTGCGTCCACCGCAGGATGCGGCGCAGCTCCTCGCTGCGTCCATGCGGATTGGCCTCGCCCGGCGCGCCGGGCCGCAGCTGCGCGCACAGCACCTCGAGAATCTCAAGCAGGGCGCGGGTGCGCGCCAGCGGCTCCTCGTCCCGCTCGATCATCTCGAGCAAAAGCGCGCGCACCTTCGCAAATTCCCCGCAGACATAGGGCATATCCACAAGGCTCTTGCCGCTCAGGGCGAGCAGCGCCTCGACGTCCACCAGCTCGCGCAGCGCTTCAAAGGATATATGGAGCACATAGACCCGGCCCGGCCCGGTATGGATCGTCACCGCGTGGACGGCCCCGGGCGGCACGACGAGCACCGCGTCGCCGTCAATCTCGACGCGGGTGTTTTCAATCTGCATTTCCCCCTTAATTCCGCAACATACCTCGATTTCCATCGTGTCGGCGTAGTGCAGCGGCGCGATGTCCTCGTTGACGAGATCCTTACAGCGAATTTTATAGGGGCATTCTCTGTCGAACCGCAGACTTTCCCGAAATGCGTTCGGGGGATTTTTTCCAAAGTTGATGCGCCTGTTCATGCTTTTATCCTACTATAAAAAACGTAATATTACAATATTTTTTAATAATTTTACCCCTTGTTTTCCCGCCTCATTCGCGCGACAATATAGGCAGAAATTTGCCGGAGGCATGGATATGATTTTTGACACACTTTCCCGCTGCGATATTGATCCTGCCATTGCGCAGCGGCTGCTTGAAGCCATCGCGTTTTTGAAAAACACCGATTTTTCCCAGATGGAGACCGGGCGGCACGAGGTCAACGACTGGATGTATTTCCTCGTGCAGCGCTATGAAACCAAATCGCGGGTGGACGCGAAATTTGAGGCGCACCGCAAATACGCCGACATCCAATATCTGCTCAGCGGCCACGAGCTGATGGGCTATTGCGACATCGACGACGCGCGCGAGCTCTCTCCCTTTGACGAGGCGAAGGACAGCGGCAAATATATCCCCAACGGTCCCTATGAGGAGCTCTCGGTCGGGCCCGGCCAATTCGCCGTTTTTCTGCCCCGCGACTGCCACAAGCCCTCCTATCACGACGAGAGCGAGACGCCCTGCGCCGTTGAAAAGATCGTCGTGAAAGTGCTCGTCAGATAAGCCAAAAAAACAAACTATACCATATAAAAAAGGAGACCGATCATGAACACACTTGAGTTTGTCCAGAGCAATAAGGTTATCACCATCTGCCGCAAGGTCTACGGCAAGGATCTCGAAAATCTCGCGGGCGCGCTCGTCGCGGGCGGCGTCAAACTGATCGAGGTCACCTTTGACCAGGCCGACCCCGACTGCGTAAAGAAAACGGCGGAATGCATCCACATGCTGTGCGAGAAATACGGCGACAGCATGATGTTCGGTGCGGGCACCGTGCTCACTAAAGAGCAGGTCAAGGCCGCCGCGGAGGCGGGCGGGCGCTATATCATCAGCCCGAACACCGACCCCGAGGTCATCAGCTACACCAAGGAGCTCGGCCTCGTCTCGATTCCCGGCGCGATGACCCCCAGCGAGATCATGACCGCGCACAACCTCGGCGCGGACATCGTCAAGCTCTTCCCCGCCGGCTCCCTCGGCTTTAAGTATATCAAGGACATCCTCGCGCCGATTAGCCATGTGAAGCTCTGCGCGACAGGCGGCGTGACCGAGGAAAACTGGGGCGATTATCTCGACCTCGGCTTTGTGGGCGCGGGCATCAGCAGCCGACTTTGCGACAAGAAATGCATCGCGGCCGGCGATTTCGACGAGATCACGCGCCGCGCGCAGGCCTTCACCGATATCACAAAGGCGCATTGCTGAGCGCGAACAACGGGGTAAACGATATGGAAAAGAAAAAATTTGTCGGCTTTGGCGAGATGATGCTGCGCCTCGCGCCGGACGGCTATTTGCGCCTGTCGCAGGCGGAGAACTTCAACCTCAACTACACCGGCGCCGAGGGCAACATGGCCATCGCGCTCGCCTATATGGGGATGCCCGCCGAGATGGTCACGAAATTCCCCGACAACGAGATCGGCCGCTGCGCCAAGCGGATGCTGACCAAATTTGAGGTCGAGACCAGACACATCGCGTGGGGCGGCGAGCGCCTCGGCGTCTATTATCTCGAGCGCGGCGCCTCGCAGCGCCCCTCCAAGGTCATTTACGACCGCAAGCACTCCTCCATTGCGGAGGCCGAGCCCTCTGATTTCGACTGGGACGATATTTTCAAGGACGCGGGCTGGTTCCACTTCACCGGCATCACCGTCGCCCTGAGCAAAAACATGCAGGAAATCTGCAAACAGGCCTGCATCGCCGCGAAAAAGCACGGCGTCAAGGTGAGCTGCGACCTCAACTACCGCAAGGCCCTCTGGACGACCGAGGAGGCGCAGCGGATCATGAAGCCGCTGATGCAGTATGTCGACGTCTGCATCGCCAACGAGGAGGATTCGGAAAAGGTGCTCGGCGTCAAGGCCGATGACACCGACGTCACCTCAGGCAAGCTGAGCGTGGAGGGCTATTCCAGCCTCGCCAAAAATCTGACCGACACCTATGGCTTTGAAATGGTCGGCATCACACTGCGCGAGTCGATCTCCGCGTCGGTCAACAACTGGTCCGCCATGCTCTATACCGGCGGCAAGACCTATCTCTCAAAAAAATACACCATGCAGATCGTGGACCGCGTCGGCGGCGGCGATTCGTTTGCCTCCGGCCTGATCTACGCCTGCCTGAACGATTTCGACAGCCAGAAGGCGATCGAGTTCGCGGCCGGCGCGAGCTGTCTCAAGCACTCGATCGAATTTGACTTCAACCTCTCCACGGTAGACGAGGTCATGAATCTCATCAACGGCGACGGCTCCGGCCGCGTGCAGCGCTGATCGAGTCAGAGCCTCCGTTCTTCCCCCCCTTGTGTATAAGGTAAACGGGCGCGCTTTTTTACAAGCGCGCCCGTTTACTCTGCCCTTCGCTACAATGCCCGCCGGACCGAAGCCCTTGCCCTGTCTCCCTTCGCGCGGATCAAACCCGGCGTTTTGACCCAACAGCCGAATCGTCCCGCACAGCGGCGGGCACTTCCCCGCGGCTATATCAGCCGGTGCGGCCTCCGCACCGGGGAAGCGCGGCCGTGTCGGTCAGTCCTTGATAAACAGGCCCGGCGACATTCCCCCGCCCGTCTTCAGGCTGAGCATATCGTTCATCGCGCGCAGAAGATGCTTTTCCATCCCGTCGCGCGCCGCCTGCACATCCCCCGCCCTGATCGCGTCGAGCATACGCGCGTGCTCCTCAAGGCTGCTGTGAATCCGCGAGCTGATGCCCATCGTCAGATAGCGCACCCTCTGCTGCTGATCGGTCAGGCGCTCCATCCAGCTGGTGATCACATTGTTGTCGAGAATGCGCAGAAGATGGTTGTGAAACAGCATATCCGCCTCAAAATATCCGCTGAAGTCGTTCTTCTCCACGCATTTTTCCATCGTCGCGTTGTCTTTTTCGAGCGCCTTGATCTGCGCCTTGTTCGCGCCCCTCGCCGCCGCCTCAATCGACACCAGCTCAACCGCAATGCGCGCGTTGTAGAGGTCCTCAATAAACTTCCAGGTGATCTCGCTGACGCGGAATTTATTGCCCGTCGTTTCGGCGACCAGTCCCTCGTCCTTGAGGCGAATGAGCGCTTCGCGAACCGGGGTGCGGCTGATTCCGTTATCCTTCGAGAGCTGCTGCACCATCAACAGCTGCCCGGGCATGAGCTGAAGCGACACAATCTGCTGCTTGATGGCATTATAGACCTCTGTGGTCACAGGGAGTTTTTCCTTGTCCATACTTTCTCTCGTCCCTCGTGTATTTTATTCGGTATTTACCATTATATTTATTTTATCATACCGTTTCTTTCGTATCAACCGGCGAGGCTTGACGAGCGGGCGCAAACCATGTACTATAAATGCCAGAAGCGGAATTATGCATACAACTTTGCATTCAAATCAACAGAGAGGTTATAGAAATGGTAAAAGGAATCTTTCACGCCGGCATCTCGACAAGGGATATGGAAAAAAGCCTGTGGTTCTATTGCGACCTGCTCGGCGGCACCCGCATTATGGAGATCGAAGAGCCGAAGGGAACGCCCTGGATCGAGTGTGTGCAGTTCCCCGACGGCACCGCGATCGAGCTGTTCTTTCCCCGCGCGGACTTTCCCCTCGGCACCCAGCTCGGCCGCAACCACACCTGTTTTGTCACCGACGACATACGCGCGCTGGAGGCAACGCTGGATCAAAACGGGGTCGAGATCACCTCGCGCCCCAAGATCGTGCGCGACGGAAACTGGCAGCTGTGGTGCAACGACCCCAACGGCTACCCGGTCGAATTTATTCAGCTCGTGCCCGATTGCCCGCAGCTCAACTACAACGGCAGCTGCGTCGTGCTGAGCTGAGGCGCAGAGCGGAAGCCGGAGGCCCGGGAAGCCTCCCGGAAGGGATTGGCAGCCCGGGCGTTTTTCCGTTTAATTGGCCCGGATAAACCCGGCCGCTCTCCTGTTCCGGGCCCGCTGCGCCCGCCGTCTGAAAGCCGGGCTTTGAGCTGACGCCCGCTGCGCCGTTGCCGCGCGGTTTCAACGACAGAGCAAGGAGCATTGCCAACGCGTTGGCAATGCTCCTTTCGTTCTCTCGGTATCGCGGTCAATCCGTCTCGCTCCAGGTATACCTTTTCAGCAGCGCGCCGAACAGCAGGCAAACCGCCACACCGGCCACGCCGATCACGGCGAAGAGCATCGCCGCGCCCGCACCCTTTCCGAAGCCAAAGAGCCCCGGCAAAGGGCTATTCGCCCCCTGCGACGCCATCAGCGGCTCAAAGACCTGATCCACCAACAGACCGCCTGTCAAAAAGCCCAGAGGGATGGTGAAGAATTGCAGCGCGTTCCGGCAGGAATACACCCGCCCCTGCATTTGCGGCGGGATCTCGCTGCGGAAAATCACATCCATATTGGCGTTCATAAAGGGGATCGAGATCCATCCCAGCGCCGCGCCGGCGCACCAGACAACCGGGCTCGCGCTGAACGCGAGCAGAAAGTTCTCGGTGCTCATCGAAATCAGCAGCGCGGCGCAGATCGCCCGCACGCGGTTTTTCGGCGCCGGCAGCACCAGCACAACGGCGCTGCCCAGCAGCGTCGCGAGCCCGACGCAGGCGTTGACCGCGCCCAAAACAGCCTCGTTCTGCCTCGACAGCACCATCGCGGGCAATGCTGCGTCGTAGACCGACGCGATCAGATTGATGCACGCCAGAAACAGGATCAGCCGCAAAATCAGCGGCCTGCCTTTCAGCCACGCCAGCCCCCTGCGCACCGAGAGCAGGACCGTTTCTCCCCGCTCCTCGCCCGCAGGCATCGCGGGCAGCCGGATAAACAGCCACAGGCAGACGAACGCGACCGCAAAGGTGGCGAGATCAAAGACGATCACCCCTTCCATGCCCGCCAGGCCGAACAGCGCCGTCGCGGCCACCGGCATCAGGATGGAATTCAGCGACTGAGAAAAAGAGCGCAGTCCGCTCGTCTTCTGGTAGTATTCCTTCGGGATCAGCAGCGTGGCGGCGACCTCGCTCGCGGGCTGCTGCACCGTGTTCATCAGCCCGCTCAGCGCGTTGACGAAATACAGATGCCACACCTCGAGAGAATTGGTCCGAATCAGGGCCAGCACCGAGACGGTGCACGCGGCGGCGAACAAATCGCAGGCGAGAATCGTTTTCTTTTTATCCCATCGATCGCTGAGCGCGCCCGCAAACATACTCATGAGCACATACGGTGCGTAGGAGCAGACGGATAAAAGCGCTGTTTTGAGCGCGGAGCCGCTGTTTAAATACAGCCACAGCGTCAGCGCATAGCCCGTCATGCCGCTGCCAAGGGTAGACAGCGATTGCGTGCTCCAAAAAAGCAGGTAGTATTTTAAATCTCGTTTCGTTTTCACAATGACTTTGTCCTTTCAGGGTTTCTCTTTTGAAAAGGCAAAGCCCGAGGACATCGCGTATCCTCCATGCAGCGTCCTCAAACTTTGCATGGAGCACAGGCAATGCAAAGGCGCATCTTTTTTCCTCCCCGTCACTTTTTTCGCGGCTTTATGCGCCGCGCAGACAGCGTTTTTCGCGCCGGGCCGCAGATTCCCGTTTTCCCGGCGCCATTTTCTCCTCTGTTTGTTTCTTTGAGAAGATTCGACCGAGCAGTTCGGCCGTCCCGGCTATTATAAGCCGCAGACCCGCAAAATACAACCATTTTCTTCACCGCAAAGGCGGCGGAAAAGCGGGGCGGGGGGGGCCCAAACAAAGCCCCCCCCCGAATGTGTTGCGGTAAATTAGCGCAACCAACCCCGGATTTTTTTAACCCGCTTTT
>CAZKRQ010000009.1:0-3576 GCA_964555125.1 uncultured Oscillospiraceae bacterium | reverse complement strand
TTTTTGGGGCTGACCCGCAAATTACATCCTTTTTCTTGACCGCTATGGGGGCGGAAAAGCGGGGCGGCGAGGCCAAAGACCTCGCCGCCCCGCTTTGCTGTTCCGATAGATTCGCTCAGCAAACGCGGTATTTTTCGACCGTCTTTTCGTTGAGCTCGATGCCGAGGCCGGGCTTCTGGGGCAGGTGCACGAGGCGGTCTTCGGCGATGGCGACCGGCTCGACGAGCAGCTCGTCGCGCAGCGGATAGACATTGCGGTCATATTCGAGAATACCCTGATTGGGGATCGACGCGAGGAAGTGCGCGTTGGCCGCAAGGCTGACCGCCGACGAAAAGACGTGCGGCAGGCAGGGCATGTTGTGCGCGTGCGCGAGGTTCGCGATCTTTTTGCACTCGGTGAAGCCGCCCGTCCAGATCACGTCGGGCTGCACAATATCGACCGCGTGGCGGGTGATGAGGTCGCGGAAGCGGTAGAGACCGCCGCCCTCCGACTCATAGCCCGAGACCGGCATATCCAGCGCGTGCGCGAGCTCGACCGAGCCCTCGATGTTGTCGAGATGCAGCGGCTCCTCCAGCCAGAAAACGCCCATCTCCTGCAATTTCTTGCCCATGCGGATGGCGGTGTAGGTCGTCCAGCAGTTGTTCGCGTCGACCATCAGCTTTTTGCCGTATTTCCTCGCGACCGCCATGCAGGCCTCGACCCGCTCGAGGTCCTCCTCGAGGGTATAGCGGCACTCCTCGGTGAACGCCATATTGGGCAGCGGATTGAGGAAGACCTCGGGGTTGCGCCCGATCTTGATCTTCGCGTAATTGAAGCCCTCTTTGTAATAGCTCTCGACCTCGGCGGCGAGCGCCTCGGTGTCCTTTGAGCGGGTATAGAAGCCCGAGCTCGCGTAGGGCTCGAGGGTGTCCGAATAGCCGCCGAGCAGCTTATACACCGGCAGCCCGGCCTTTTTGCCGAGAATATCCCACAGCGCGATGTCGATGCCGCTCATGCAGGGCATAATGATGCCGCCGCGGCCGTGCTGGCGGGTGCGGTCAAAGGCCTTTTTCCACAACCGCTCGATGTTCGTCGGATCCTCGCCGACATACAGCGGCTGGAGCTCGTTTTCGATGACATATTTGGTCGTCTCGGGCGGGCCGCCGAAGCAGGCCGCCTCGCCGACGCCCTCGATGCCCTCGTCGGTCGTCACCCTGACGATGACAGCGTTGCGGGTGGAGAAATAGTTTTGCGCGTCGGCAATTCCCTCTTCATACTGATAGCGGAGAACCATCGCCTCAATTTTGGTGATTTTCATGATGCTGTTTATAACTCCCTGACTCTTTTGTTTTTATCGGTTCAAAATCGCGTTGACCGCCGCGACCGTGCTCTCGCCGCATCGATAGACCGGCAGCTTGACGTTGGAAAAATCGACCCGCTCGGCGCTGATATGGCCGAGCGCAATGCAATCAAACTGATCGCACGGGATGCGCTCCGCGGCCGCCCGCATGAGCGGCGCGAATTTTCCGCGCTCGTTCGCAAAGGCGTCGGCGGCGCCCTCGACCGGGAACAGGGTCACCGAAATCTCGGGGTTTTCCGCCTTGAGGCGGCGCTCGATCGTCATCGCGTTGATCGGCGTGTGGCTGAGCACGGCGACCCGCTTTCTGCCGTCCCTGAGCACGTTTTGGATCATCGTCTCGTCGACGCTCACAACCGGAACGTCGAACAGGGGCAGCAGCTCCTTGACGGCGGTGTTGACCGCGGTGCAGCCGACGACGATGCAGTCCGCGCCCGCCCGCTCGCAGTTGCTCAAAATGCTGTAGAGCCGGTTTTTGACCGACGCGGTCGGCACGACGTTGTTTTCCAGCGTATCGAGCAGGATGCCGTTATCCATCGAGAAATAGACCTTCACATCGTCGCGCCCGTCAAACGCCTCCTTCATGACCGGGCTGTAGAGGTCGTTGTAAAACGCGGGGGTCGTATAGACGAAAAAGAGCTTCTTTGCCATGATAAAACTCCTCCTTATTTGAGATAACCGGCGATCTGGCCGATGCCGGAGTCGAGGCTGGTGAACACGGGCACGCCGAGATCGTCGAGGCCGGCGGCCGCGTCGACCATGCTGACCTGCGCGAGCGCGACGACGTCGTGGGTCTTCGCCGCCTCGCGCGCGGCGTCGGCGATGAGCCGGTCGTGCTTCGTTTTATCCCCCTCGGCGTTGAGCGCCTCAAACGCGCCCGGCACGAGCAGCATGTCGACCCTGACGTCGGGGCAGCCCGCCTTTTCCGCGGCGCGGCGCGCGGACGCCGCCGAGGCCTCGAGGGTGGTCTTCGCCGTCACAAGCAGCGCGATATTTTTGCCCGCGCGCACCGCCGCGTCGAGCATCGGGCCGTCGATGGTGATAAAGGGAATGTCCACAGCGGCCTGCGCGTCGGCCACGGCGCCGGTGATCGTCGTGCACATGCAGACAACGACGCTGGCCCCGAGCTGCTGCGCGTTGTTCGCATACTGCACCAGGCGGCGAACGACGCCCGGCGTGTATTTGCCGCCGTTCGCCGTGACCTCGGCGAGAAGGCTGTCGTCCATATAAGAGTAGAGGGTGACGTCGGGATACTTCGCCGCGAACGCCTCTTTGAGAGGGCGCGGTGTGTTCATGGTTGTGTGGATAAACGCGACGGATTTCATGCTGTTTTTCCTCCTTATGCCTGTTCAAATTCCTGAATGAGCGCGAGCGCCGACGCCTCGGACGGGCACTTCCCCGTCCAGATCTCAAAGGCGCGGATCCCCTGGCAGGCCGTCATCCCCTTGCCGCGCCAGGCGGGCATCCCCTTCTCACGCGCGGCGGGCACCAATTTGGAATCGGGATTCGAGTAGTTGACATCGAACACCGCCGCGCCCTGCGCGAGCCTGTCGAGAAAGCGGAAGCTTTCAAATTCGTCATAGCCGAGCTGCCCCATTACCGACGCGTTGACAAACAGCTGCGCGCCGTCACAGCACGCCTCCAGATTCTCATAGGTGAAGGGGTAGGGCGTAAAGCGCTCGCCGAACTTTTCGCAGAGCGCCTGCGCCTGCTCGGGAAAGATGTTGACGACGTCGACCTGCGCAACGCCCTGCACCGACAGATGGTAGGCGATGGAATAGGCGACGCCGCCCGCGCCGAGCATGACGACCCGCTTGCCACCGACCGGCACGCCCTTGAGCGAGAGCAGATGCACCATACCCCAGCCGTCGGTGTTATAGGCGACCAGCTTGCCGTCCCGGACAAGGACGGTGTTGGTCGAGCCGCACTTGACGGCGCTCTCGTCGAGCTCGTCCATATACTCGAGCGCCGCCTGCTTATACGGCATGGTCACGTTAAAGCCGTGCCAATTTTTGCGCCCGTAGTCAAGGGTGGCGACCAGCTGGTCCTCGGGCACGTTGCGGATCTCGAACCCGACCTCGTCGCCGAGATCCCTGCCATAGTGCTTATAGACGCTCGGCGTCACCGAGTTGTGAATATCTTTCGCGATCAGTCCAAACTTATACTGCATGGGGAGTTCTCCTTTCGGGTTTTCGGTCTCATATCATTTCCCATCCGCCGTTTTTGGCGGATCATGGATT
>CAZKRQ010000008.1:12845-17285 GCA_964555125.1 uncultured Oscillospiraceae bacterium | reverse complement strand
GGGCACCGGCCCGGCATCTCGGTCCCGATCTTTTTGGTGTTGCGGCATTCCGGGAAGCCCGGGCAGGCGAGGAATTTCCCGTAACGCCCCGTCTTGATGACCATCCTGCGCCCGCACAGCTCGCAGACGACGTCGGTCTCCTCCTCGGGCACCTTGATGCGCTGGCCGTCCAGCGTGGCCTCGGCCTTTTTGAGGGTCTTGTCAAAATCTTTATAGAACTTATCCAGCGTTTTGACCCAGTCGGCCTTGCCCTCCTCGATCTTATCGAGATTTTTTTCCATACCCGCGCTGAATTTCTCATCCACAATGTTCGGGAACTGCGAAATCATCAGGTCGGTCACAACCGTGCCCAGCGCGGTCGGCTTCAGCGCCTTCTGCTCGCGCTCGACATAGCCGCGGTCCATAATTGTCGAGATGATCGGCGCGTAGGTCGACGGGCGGCCGATTCCGTTCTCCTCGAGGGTTTTAATCAGCGAGGCCTCGGTGTAGCGGGGCGGCGGCTGTGTAAAGCGCTGGTTGCTCTTGATCTCTTTCTTGCGCAGCACCGTGTCGGTTTTGAGCACCGGCAGCGCGGTCAGCGCCTCGCTCTTCTCATCGCTCGAGGCCTCATACAGCTTTGTGAAGCCGTCGAAAACAACGTTGAAGCCGTTGGCGCGGAAGAGATAGTCGCCCGCCTCCAGATTGACCGCCACCGTATCCATGAGCTGGTCGGTCATGCGGCTCGCCATAAAGCGGTCCCAGATCAGCTTATAGAGCTTATATTGGTCGGCGCTCAGCGAGGGCTTCGCCTTCTCGGGGGACAGCTCAATCACCGTCGGACGGATCGCCTCGTGCGCGTCCTGCACCTGCGCCGCGCCCTTGCGCTTATAGGTGCGCGTGCCGCGATAGGCATAGGCGTCGCCGAACTGCGCCTCGAGATAGGCGTTGGCGGCGTTGACGGCGTCGTCGGCGACCCGCAGCGAGTCGGTGCGCATGTAGGTAATCAACCCGGTTGTTCCCATCCCCTCGATCTCCACGCCCTCATACAGCTCCTGCGCCGCGCGCATGGTGCGGCGGGCGGTAAAGCCCAGCTTGCGGGAGGCCTCCTGCTGGAGGGTCGAGGTGATGAACGGCGGCTCGGGCGCGCGCTTGCGGGTCCCTTTTTTGATGTCGACAATTTGAAATTCGGCGTTTTCGAGCGCGGCGAGCACCTCGCCGCACTGCGCCTCGTTCTCGATCTTAAACGCGTCGGGCTCGACGCCCTTGCGGGTGCGCAGGCGGGCCGTGAAGGTCTTTGTGCCGCCCGACGGGCGAAGCACCGCGTCGACCGTCCAGAACTCCTCGGGCACGAACGCCTCGATGCTCCGCTCGCGGTCGACGATCAGCCGGACGGCGACCGACTGCACGCGGCCGGCCGATAGCCCGCGGCGTATCTTCCGCCACAAAAACGGCGACAGCTTATAGCCCACAATGCGGTCGAGGATGCGCCGCGCCTGCTGGGAATTGACGAGGTCGCTGTCAATGGCGCGGGGCGCGGCCATGCCCTGCTCGATGCCCTTTTTGGTGATTTCGCCGAAGGTGACGCGATTTTTTTCGTCGGTCGGCAGGCCCAGCAGATAGGCGAGGTGCCACGAGATCGCCTCGCCCTCGCGGTCGGGGTCGGTCGCGAGAAAGACCTCGTCGCTCTCCTTCGCGGCGGCCTGCAGCTCCTTGATAAGCTTCTCCTTGCCGCTGATATTCAGATACTGCGCCCGAAAGTCCTTGTCGACGTTGACGCCCAGCGAGCTTTTCGGCAGATCCCGGACATGGCCCATCGACGCCATTACCTCAAAATCCTGGCCGAGATATTTTTTGATGGTTTTCGCTTTGGCCGGCGATTCCACAATGACCAATTTCGACATGTTTTCACCTTTGCTTTTATGAGATGGTTTTATTTCAAATCTTCCTGCGTGCGCAGCGCATAGCGCGAACCGGGCAACGCGCGCACAACGCCGTCGATCTCGAGCATAGTCAGCGCGGCGAGCAGCGCGTGGGCGGGCATTCCGGCGCGTTCGCTCAGCTCGTCGAGGGTGAGCGGCCCGCCGCGCAGCAGCGACGCGACGGGGTGCGGCGGGGCATCCTCCCTCTCCGCCGCGCAGGGAGCCGCTTTTTCGTCCGTCCTCTCCCCGAGCTCCGCCGTTTTTGCCGCGCGCGGGGCGGCGGTCGCCATTTCTCCGCGCGGGGCAGGCGGCGCCGCATTCTCATGAGAAACCTTCGCAAGCGCGCACAGGCCGACGGCCTCCAACAGATCCTGCGCGCTCGTGATCGGGGAGGCGCCCTGGCGCAGCAGGGCATTGGTGCCCTCGCTCTGCGCGTTGGTGATATTGCCCGGCACGGCGAACACGTCGCGGCCGTCGCCGAGCGCCCAATCGGCCGTTATCATCGTGCCGCTGCGCCGGGCCGCCTCAAAAATGACGACGGCGCGAGAGAGGCCGGCGACAATGCGGTTCCTCTGCGGGAAGAGGTGGCGCGCGGTTTTGGTCCCGGGCTCATATTCGCTGACCGCACAGCCCGCCCGCTCAATCGCAGCGCGCAGCTCTCTGTGCTGCGGCGGATAGGTCTCGTCGATCGCGTTGCCGAGCACCGCGATCGTTCTGCCGCCCGCACGCAGCGCGGCGCGGTGCACCTCGGCGTCGGTGCCGTAGGCGAGGCCGCTGACGAGGGTTATCCCCGCGCGGGAGACCGGCTCGCAGATCTGCCGCACCGCCTCGCGGCCATACGGCGTATCGCGGCGGGTGCCGACGCCCGCGACACAGAGCGTTTTCAGCGCCGACGCGTCGCCCGTGACAAAGAGCAGCGCGGGCGGCACCCGCGTTTCGCGCAGCAAATCGGGATACGCGTTGTCGGAATACGCGATCAGCTGGACGCCGCGCAGCGCGCACGCCTCGGCGGCGCGGGCGCAGTCGTCGTAATCGGTTTGCCTCAGCCGGCGCTGTTCGGCGTCGGTAAGCATACGCGCAAACGACGCGTTACTCTGGTTCTCATAGGCCTCCTGCGCGCATTCATAGCTGCGCAGCAGCTCGCGAAATCTCGCGTTGCACGGCCCGAAAACCCGCAAAAGCCACAGCCAGTAGATCGGATCTTCATTCATTATCATGGCCGCAGCTCCCACATCGCAATCGCGGCGGCCGCGGCGGCATTGAGGCTCTCGACCCTGTCGCAGATCGGGATGACCGCCGCGCAGTCGCACGCGTCGATCGTTTCCCTCGCGAGTCCCTTTCCCTCATGGCCGATAAACAGCGCGAGCGGTTCCCCTCTCCCGATGCCGGTCACGGGCAGCGCCTTGTCAGTCAGCGCCGCGGCAACGGGGCGCAGCCCGGCCCTTCTCACCGCCTCGACAAAGGCGAGCTCGTCGTCAAAAAACGCCGTATCGCCCCGAAAGGCCGCGCCCATCGAGGCGCGAAGCGCCTTGGACGAATACGGATCGGCGCAGCCCGGGCCGAACGCCGCCGCATAGCCGAGGGCCGTCGCCGTGCGCAGCGCCGTGCCGACGTTGCCCGGGTCCTGCACATTGCACAGCGCAAGCACCCGCTGCTTTCCCCTCAGCCAGTCCGCCGCCTCCGGCCCGGCGGCAAAGCGCGCCGCCCTCAGGCTGACGAGGCCGATCAGGCCCTGGGAGGACTGCTGGCCGCAGCCGAGCTTATCCGCGACCGGCCGGGAGATGAATGCCGCGCGCACCGGCGGACGCAGCAGCGGCTCGATGCGCGCCTGTTCCCTTTCCCATACCTCGTCAACCATCCAGAGCTCTCTGAGCAGGCCCTCTTTCGCGGCCTCCTCGCACAGCTTGAGCCCCGGCGCGACGCACATCCGGTCGGCGCGCCGGGCGCTCGCGCTGTTCATCCACGCCGCGGCTCTCTTGACGCGCTCGTTGGCGCGGCTCTGGATCCGCGCGCAGTCTTCGATATTCCATGCCATTGATCGACCACTTCGTTACAAATTATTCGCAAAGCATCTAAAAATCATGCGGCATACCGCCGCCGAAAAACACACCGATAATATGCGCAAAGCCCGAACGCGCGTGAGCGCGTCGGGCGTTTTGCTGGAACTATTAGAGCGCCGCTTTCGCTTTTTCGCACAGCGCGGCAAACGCGGCGGCGTCGTTGATGGCGAGCTCGCTGAGCATCTTGCGGTTGAGCTCGACGCCGGCCTTTTTCAGGCCGTTCATCAACGTGCTGTAGTTCATGCCGTTGAGCTTCGCGGCGGCGGAAATGCGGGTGATCCACAATCTTCTGAAATCGCGTTTTTTCTGCTTTCTGCCGATATAGGCATAGTTGCCGGATTTATAAACAGCCTGTTTCGCTGTTTTGAAGAGGGTGCTCTTGCTGCCGAAATAGCCCTTTGCGAGCTTCAGCACTTTTTTTCTTCTCTTGCGAGTCATCATCGCGCCTTTTACGCGGGCCATAATTTTCTACCTCCGAATGT
>CAZKRQ010000008.1:10146-12835 GCA_964555125.1 uncultured Oscillospiraceae bacterium | reverse complement strand
TCTTACGACTGAAGTTATTGGTAGGGAACCAGCACCTTGATATTCGCGGCGTTGGTTTTATCCGCGTAAACGGGCTTTCTCAGCTGTCTCTTGCGCTTTGTCGTCATCTTGTTGAGAATGTGGGAGCGAAACGCGCGCGCACGCTTGATTTTGCCGTTTTTTGTGATCTTGGCGATGCGTTTTTTCGTGCCGCTGTGCGACTTCATCTTGGGCATTGTGGATTCCTCCTGTAGTTTTTACTTTGCGGGTTTTGGGGATAAGAACATCTGCATCGAACGGCCCTCCAGCTTGGCGCCCTTTTCGACGCTGCCGTATTCGGACAACTCCTCGGCGAACCGCTTCATCACGTCGTGCCCCATCGAGGCGTGCGCCATCTCGCGGCCCCGGAAACGGATGCTTGCCTTGACCTTGTTGCCCTCTTGCAGAAACTTTTTGGCATGGCCGAGCTTGGTCTCAAAGTCGTGGTCGCCGATATTCAGCGACAGGCGGATCTCTTTGATCTCGACCACCTTCTGATTTTTTCTCGCCTCTTTTTCGCGTTTCTGCTGCTCGAAGCGATATTTTCCATAATCCATGATCTTGCACACCGGCGGCGTCGCCTGCGGCGCGATCTTGACCAGGTCGAGATTTCGTTCGTTCGCGCGCCGCTGCGCCTCCGCCGCGCTCATAATGCCGAGCTGGCTTCCGTCCGAATCGACAAGGCGAACTTCCTTATCCCGAATCTCTTCGTTAATTTGCTGTTGGCCTTTTCCAGCTATTGGGATGCACCTCCAAACCCTCGAATAACACAAAAAGCGCGGAAATATTCCGCGCACCCTACATGAAAAGGCGGCAAACGCCGCTCGTTTCCCTGTATTGACCGGCGCGCTGCGCTTCGGCGGCCGGTGAGCACGGAACCTTTGTGCTTCTTTGTTGTCCTGTTCATCTTATCAGGCCCGAGGCGATCTGTCAAGCCCTGGGGCCGCATTATTTTTTTGACAGAACCGCCCGAAACGAGTTAGAATTGCAACAAAGAGGTCGTTATTATAAAGGAGTTTTCCGTCTATGGCTCAGGGAATCGCGCCGCGCCGCCGGTCCTGCCGCCGCGATTTCGCGGTGGCTGCCCTCGCGGCCGTGCTCGTATGGTCTGTTTTTGGTCTCGTTTTTCTGGCGCTGAGGCCGCTCGACATTCTGGCGTTTTTATTCTTTCAGCTGCTGTGCGTCTCGCTGCCGGGGCTCGCGGCCTATAAACTGCTCGGCCTGCGCGGCAGCCCGCTCGAGGCGCTGTGCTATTCCTATGCGCTCGGCCTGCTGTGCGCCGTCGCGGTGTATTTCGCGTTCGCCCCCTGGGGGGCGATGGCCGCCGTTCCCTGGGCGATGCTCGCGCTGGCGGCCGCTTCGGCCTGGGCGCTGTGGCGTCTGCGGCGGCGCGCGCTGTGCGCGCAGGCGGACCGCGGCGAGCTGAAGCTCGCGACGGTCTTCGCCGCGTTTGCGCTCGCGGCGACCGCGCTCTGCCTCTCCGCCTCGATGCTCCCGCCCTCCCTTTCCGGCGCGCGCAGCTATTTTCACGACACCCTCAACGGCGCGGGCCTGACGGTCAGCGCGATGCGCGGCTTTCCGATGCTCTCCCTCCAGATGAGCAGTGTCCCTCACTACTACCATATCTTTTATTTCGCCTACAACGCGGTGCTCTGCCTGTGCACCGGCATCCCCGCCTATGACGCGACCATGTTTTATTCGCTCGCCACCGTCTCCCCGCTCATCGCGGCGGCGGTCGTGCTGCTCGCAAAGCGGGTGCTCGGCTCCAACCGGCTGGCCGCCGTCGCGGCGGTGCTCGCGCTCGTCATCCCGCAGGGCTTCATGGCCTACTACCTCTATCAGGACACCATCGCGTTCCCGATGGGGCTCGCGTTTTCCGTTCTCTCGGTCGACGCATTTTTGTGCGCGCGGCAGGCGGGCAAAAAATTCTGGAACCGCCGGCACACGGCGGCGCTTCTCTTTCTCTTGATGGCGACCGGCGCGAAGGGGCCGTTCGGCGTGCCGCTCCTTTTCGGCATCTGCCTTGTTCTGCTCGTGTCTCTGCTGCGGGACAGGCGGCTTTCGGCGATCGCGACCGGCTTGCTCTATGCGGTTCCCTTTTTCGCCGAATATTTTCTGCTCTACAGCAAAGGGGTTGCCAACAGCATGTCCTGGTCCCCGTTTTACAGCGCTTTCCGCACGCCGATTTACGCTTCGCTCGGCGAAAAGCTGCCCGGATTTCTCGCCAAGCCCCTTTCGGTCCTCCTCTACACCGTCGAGACGGAGCCGCTCGTCTTCGCCTGCTTTCTCCTTCTCGTGATCGCGGCGGCGCGGCAGCGGCGCATATGCGATTTTCATCTGTTCCTGCTCGGGGGCGTCGCGCTTTCATGGGCGCTGCTCAACCTCTTCAAGCAGGTTGGTTCGAGCGAGATCTATTTTGTCCTCGTCCTGGCGCCGGTGTGCACCGTCGCAGCGGTGCAGGGCGCGCGCGGCCTGCTGCGGGAGGCCGGCTGCGCCCGAGCCCGAACCCTGCTCGCGGTTGTCTGCGCCGCGCTGCTGCTGCCCTGCGCGGTTTCGGGCTCTGTGCGGTCCTTTCACAGCTACTGGGGGGACTTCAACGAGAGCTATGAGCTGGGACTTTCGGCCGCCCTGCGCTATTCCCGCTTTTCGCCCACGGCGGACAACCCCATCC
>CAZKRQ010000008.1:4374-10136 GCA_964555125.1 uncultured Oscillospiraceae bacterium | reverse complement strand
TCTGGCTGCGGGACAACACCCCCGAGGACGCGGTGATCGCCGACGGCCGCTATCTGCTGTTCGACAAATATTTCTGCGGCAGCGTTTTCTCCGAGCGCTCCTTTTATCTGGAGGGCTACGGCTTCATGACGATGGACGACACCAATGCGCTCACGCCCGTCAAAATCGCCAGAGACTCCCTTCTCAACGCCTTTTTTCAGTCGGGCGACGAGGGTTTTCTTCCCCTCATGGCCCGCGAGGGCATCGACTATCTGATCGTCTCGGAGTGCGTCAACACCGGCCTCGAGCTGTCCGGCCAATATGGCCGGGAGGTGTTCCGCAACGAACACATAAAAATCTATGAGTTGCGCCCGTGGGAGGATTCGTTCGCATGAAAAACGTCAAAAACCGGTCTTCGCGCCTCGGCCCGATCAAATCGGCCGCCATTTGGATCGTCGCGGCCTTTGCCGTCTGGGCCGCCTTCGCCGCCGTCTGGATGGCCGTGCCGCTTCTGGACATTCTGAAATTCGCCGCTTTCATGCTGTTCGCCGTCGTCTGCCCGGGTCTGGCGCTTGTCAAGCTGCTGCGCCTGCGGCTGCGGCCGCTGGAGTCCCTGACCATCGCCTACGCGCTGGGGCTGGCGGCGCTCATCGCGCTCTATTTCTGCTTCGCGCCGTTCCACCTCATGCGCTATGCGCCGTGGGGGGTCGCCGCGCTCGCGGCGGGCTCCGTCGTCGTCCTGATCTGCAAGCGCAGAGAGCCGCTGAGCGGCGAGCCCGACACGGGCGAGCTGCGCCTCGCGCTCGTCTTCTGCGCCTTCGCGGCCGCCGCCGTGGCTCTGACCCTCTCGGCGGCCAATCTGACGCCCGACCTGAGCGGCAACCGCGCTTATTTTCACGACACCCTCAACGGTGTGTCGCTGACGACGAGCGCCTCGCGCGGCTTTCCGATGCTGATCCTGCAAATGGCGGGCTGCGAGCACTGGTATCACATCGGCTTCTTCGCCTATTCGGCGCTCATGAAGCTGTGCACCGGTGTCAACGCCTTTGAGGTCGTCACCAAATTCTCCCTGTTGAGCGTCGCGCCGCTGATCGCGGCGGCGTTCTTCTGCCTCGCCCGGCGCTGCCTGCGCGACAACCGCGTCGCCGCCGTTGCCGGCCTGCTCGGCCTCGTCTTTGCCTGCGGCTATCAGGCGCATTACTACTATCAGGACACCATCGGCTTCCCGATGGGTGTCGCGTTCTGCCTGTTGGCCGTTCACCTGTTTTTGCTCGCGCAGGCGCGCGGGGGCGGACCCGTCAACCGCTTTCACCTGCTTTCCGCCGTGATGCTGCTCGCGGGGCTCACGGCCAAAGGCCCGGTCGCGGTGACGGTGCTGTTCGGCCTCTGCTTTGTTCTGCTGCTCGAGCTTCTTCGCGAAAGGCGCTGGAAGGAGGTCATCCCGCGCGGGCTGCTCTACGCCGTGCCGTTCATCGGGCTGTATTTCGCGCTGTACAATCACGGCGCGTCGGACAGCATGACCTTCTCCTTTTCCGGCGCGCGGTATGAGGTCCAGTACCACCTTCCGCAGGCGGTCCTCGACGCGCCGGTCTGGCTGAACCGCATATACGGCTGTGTCAAGCACACGCTGACCGCCAGCTGGTTTCTGACGCTGTGCCTCGCCCTTCTGCTCGTATGGTGCATCGCCGCCCGAAAGGACAAAAGGCCCGACCGGCTCGTGGATTTTTGTCTGGGTGGGGCGCTGCTCGGCTATGTGTTCATCAATATCTTTCAGCAGATGGGCAGCAGCGAGCTCTATTTTATCAACATTCTCTGCCCCTTCGTGACCATCGCGGGGGCCGGCTGCCTGCTCGACCTGTTTCAGCGGGCGAAGCGAACCAGAAAAGGGCTCGTCTGCTTCTCGGCGCTCTGCGCGCTCTTTTTCCTTCCCGTTTTCGCGCTCTGTCTGCGCGGGTCCTGGCATAGCTATTACAACAGCCAGAGCAGCTATACGACCGGGCTGGAGGCGGCGCTCAAATACTCGCGCTGGGGAAGCGGCGAAGCGGTCACGCAGGACAACCGGCGCAAGATCACCACGACCGCGGAATATGAGGCGATGCTCTGGCTGCGGGACAACACCCCCGAGGACGCCGTCGTCGCCGACGGCCGCTACACGACCAACAACAAATATTTCGCCGGCTCGGTCTTTTCGGAGCGCGGCTTTTACCTCGAGGGCTGGGGCTTTGTGACCATGGAGGACTCCAACGACAACACCGACGAGAAGGTCGAGCGCGACACCTTCCAGCGCTTTTTCTACGGCTCGGGCGACGAGGGCTATATCCCGCTCATGGCGCGGGAGGGCTGCGATTACCTCGTGATCTCGCAGTATATCAATCCCGGCCTGACCCTGTCGGACGCCTATTGCGACGAAGTGTTTCGCAATGAGGATGTCGCGATCTATAAGCTGCATCCCTGGGAGCTCGATTAGCGCTTTTGGCGCCGCTGTATTTCTTGGATAAAAGGCCGGGCGAAAAGATATGCCCTGCCCCAGAAAAAAGGGTCAACAGACAAAAAGCCCCCTGTGCAGGATATGAGCTGCGCAGGGGGCGTATCTTATGGCTGAAAATACCGGCGCACGAAGGGGCGTCGCCGCAAATCAAAGAGAGATTGGCGGGGATCGGCGTAGAAGCAGACAGAGAGCGCGTCGGGACGGACTGCCTCCCGGCCAATGCACAAGCTGTGCGGCGGCCGCTCTGTTTTTGCATGGAAGCGCCGGTTTTCCCCGCCGATTCGCCGCAGACTTCTCCCCTTTTTTTGTAAAACCCTCCGATTTGTTTCCTTTTCGGTCGCAAAAGTTTGGTCTTTACGGCAATTGCGCAAAAACGCGCGTTTTGCTACACTAAAAACACAACAGAATATCGCCGATATAATTCGGGTAATAAGGTCCCGGCGTTTCTACCGAGCTGCCGTAAACGGCTCGACTATTGGTCATGCAGCACGTTCCCCCTTTCCCATGTGGGCGGGAGCCGTGTTTGTTTTCGATGGTCGGGCGGCAAGAATGCCGTCCGTTTTCGTTTTTTCGGGGCCGATCTTTTCTCGCAAACTTGGGCGGTGGAATCCTGCCGTCCTTGTTTTTGTTTTTTGGCGGACGCTTCGGCGTCCGTGAAAATAAAAAATCAAAGAGGAGCCTGACAAAAACATGGAGAAGTTCTTTAAAATCAAAGAACGCAACTCAACCGTCCGCGCAGAGATCGTTGGCGGCATCACGACCTTTTTCGCGATGGCCTACATCATCTTTGTCAACCCGAATTACCTTTCCGCAACCGGCATGAACTTTCACGCCGTCATGCTCGCGACCTGCCTGTCCTCCGCGATCGGCTGCTTCCTGACCGCCTTTATCGCCAATGTTCCGTTCGCGCAGGCGCCCGGCATGGGGCTCAACGCCTTCTTCACCTATACCCTCTGCCTCGGCATGGGCTATACCTGGCAGCAGGGCCTCGCGATCGTCTTCATCTCCGGCCTGATCTTCCTCGCGATCACGATCAGCCCGCTGCGCTCCAAAATCATCGCCTCGATCCCCGCCGACCTGAAAAATGCGATCACGGCCGGCATCGGCCTGTTCATCGCCTTCATCGGCCTGCTCAACGCCGATATTGTCAATCTCATCGGCGACACCGTTGTTGACGGCGCCGTCGTCGCCACCGATTACAGCGCGATGGGCAACATCACCTCGGGCGCGCCGCTGCTGGCGCTGATCGGCCTGATCGTCACCGCCATCCTGCTCGCCTTCAACGTCAAGGGCGCGATTTTCCTCGGCATTGTTATTACAACCGTCATCGGCATTCCCTTTGGGCTCACCTCCTATACGCCGATGGAATTCAGCTTTGGCGTGATCGGCGAGACGTTTATGAAAATGGATTTCCACGGCCTGCTCTCGCTCGGCATCCTGCCGCTTTTGACCGCCATTGTCAGCTTTACCATCGTTGATATGTTCGACACCGTCGGCACACTGGTCGGCACCGCCGGCAACGCCGGTATGCTTGACCCGTCCGGCAATCTTCCCGGCGGCGACAAGGCGCTTGTCGCAGACGCGATCGCGACCTGCACCGGCGCCTGCATGGGCACCTCGACCGTCACGACCTTCGTCGAGTCCTCGACCGGCATCTCGGAGGGCGCGCGCACCGGCCTCTCCTCGGTGGTTGTCGGCATCCTGTTTGTGCTGAGCTGCTTCCTCGCCCCTGTCGCGGGCATCATCCCCAGCGCCGCGACGGCGCCCGCGCTGATTATCGTCGGCGTCCTCTCGCTCAAGAGCGCGGCCAAGATCCACTGGAACGATTTTGAGATCGCGCTGCCCTGCTTCCTGACCATCGCCATGATGCCCTTTGCCTATAGCATCTCGGACGGCATCGGCTTCGGATTCATCTCCTACACCGTGATCAAGATGGTGCGCGGCAAATTCAAAGAGATCCCGGTTCTGATGTACATCCTCTCCGCGCTGTTTATTCTGAAATATATCCTCGCGAATATCTAAGATCGACTCGTTCGACGCAACCAGAAAAGGGACGCGCAGCCGCGCGCCCCTTTTCTTTTTCGCCGCCGGGACAGGTAGGAAAAAAGCCCCGTCAGACTAGGGATCAACAAAACCCCGGTATGGGCCGGGAACGCGCGCAAAGTGTGCAGAGGGCCGAAAACCGCCCCTTGACGGAACGCGGGGAAAAGGCGATAGCCGTTTTCTCTGCGTCCTTCTCATGCCGCTGTCCTCGTCCCGCCGGACGGCAAAGCATCTCACGCGCCGGATTCCGTTGCGGGGAAAACCGCGGCGTGCTAACGCAGCCGCTGCTGCCCGCTGGCCGTGTAGATCTCATACCACTCGCTCCGCTCGAGGCGCAGCGTGAGCGCCTGTATCGCGCAGTCGAGCCGCTCGAGCTTGCCGCTACCCGAGATCGGGACCGCGCCGGCCGGGTGGTAGAGAATCCACGCGTAGACGACCGTGGCCGGCGCAACGCCGTGGCGCGCCGCGATCTCGTCGATCTTCTCCTTAACCCGCGCGCAGCCCTCGTCGCCGCCGCGAAACAGTCTCCCTCCCGCAAGCGGGGACCAAACCATCGGATGAATGCGTTCGGCTGTCAGCAGATCGATCATGCCCGAGTCAAAATGCTCGAAACAGAGCGGGTTCCACTCGATCTGGTTGGTGACAAGAGCCCCGTCCACCGCCTTTTGCAGCGCGCAGAATTTGTGCGGATCGAAATTGGAGACGCCGATCTCCCGAACCAGCCCCTCTTTTTTGAGGTCGAGCAGCGCGCGCCCCGTCTCCCACACATCGAGGCAGGGGTCTTCGCGGTGGATCAGATACAGGTCGATCGCGTCGACACCCAGGCGCCGCAGGCTCTCCTTGCAGGACCGTATCACGCGCTCGTAAGAGGTATCGTAATAAACCAGCGTCCGGCCCGCACGCTCCGCTTTGAAAATGCCGGTTTTGGTGACAAGCTCGATCTGCGCGCGCAGCGAGGGGTCGCTGCGCAGTGCGTCGCCCAACAGCGTTTCGCAACGCGTATTCGCATAGACCTCGGCCGTATCAAAGCTGGTGACGCCCCGCGCAATACACGCGCGCATAAACTCCGCCAATTCCGCCGCCGTCAAATTCCAGCCGGCGAGCCGCCAAAATCCCTGAACAATGGCGGAAAGCGAGAGCCGTTCGCTCAGCGCAACTCTGTTCATCCTTCTTCACCTCGCGATTTTGTTTTCGCAAAAGGAACCGGGCCCGTCCGGCGCGGGCGTTCTCCGGCCTACCGCCCATGGGCCGC